>DASRBU010000174.1:0-3351 GCA_035653475.1 Candidatus Dormiibacterota bacterium
GAGCGGGAGCCCCGGAAGAAGGCGCCGATCAGCCAGACGACGAGCGCCACCACGATGGCGATCCAGAGCAGGTTGATCAGCACGCCTCCGGCGTGGAAGAGGAGCCAGAGCACGAACAGGATCGCCGCCAGCACCAGCAACGCGTGGATCATCGACAACCTCCGATGCCGCCGGCGCCCTGCGGCACGGCGACCCGATGGGAGCGGGACGCCCCCCGTCCCTGCAAATTCATGATAGGACTATATTACATAATCCTTAAAAGAAAATGTGATAGGAAAATTATCGCCTGAGCCACCTCCGGGCCGACCGGCGCTACCATCCCTACCCAGGAGGGCGGCGCCGAGGCGGGTCGAGGTGCGCGGGCGCGGCGTCGGGGCGGGGTGAGGAACGGTGCCGGGGCGACGGCCACGGCCCCGGGGTCGGGAACGGCGGGCCATCGAGGACAGGAGCGGCAGCATGCTCGATTACGACGTCGTCATCGTTGGCGGGGGACCGGCCGGCCTCACCGCGGCCTGGCAGCTGGGCCGGGCCGGATGTCGGACGCTGCTGCTCGAGCGGGAGCTGTTCGGGGGCAACCTGAAGCACGTGGAGACCGTGGACGACGCCCCCGAGGTGGGGAACCCGGTCCCGGGCGCCCGGCTCGCCTCGGAGCTGGCCGAGCGGGCCGAGGCCGGCGGGGCCCGGTTGGAGGAGGCCGAGGTGACCGGCATCGAGACCTACTCCGGCACCCGCTGGGTGGCGTGCGACGGCGGCCGGGGCTACTCGACCAGCGTGGTCATCGTCGCCTCGGGCCACCGACCCAGGAAGCTGGGCCTGCCCGGAGAGGAGCGTCTCCTGGGCCGGGGGGTGATCGATTGCGTGCCCTGCGACGGCGGCCTCTTCCGGGGACGGGTGGTGGCGGTCTACGGCTCCGGCGACCACGCCCTGACCGACGCCCTCTACCTGGCCGGGCTGGCCTCCAGGGTGATCCTCATCGCCGCCGGCCCGGAGCTGGATGGGAGCGGCACCCTGCGGGAGCGGGCGCTGGCCGAGCCCCGGATCGAGGTCCGACGCGAGACCGGCCTGGAGGCGATCCTGGGCGAGGAGCGGGTGGAAGGGATCGTCCTCGCCCGCCCGGGCGGCGAACGGGAGACCGTGCCCGTGGACGGGGTCGTGATCCGGGCCGGGACCACGCCCAACACCGAGTTCGTCGGGGATGCGCTGGAGCTGGACCCGGACGGCCGGGTGCTGACCGGGCCCGCCCTCGACACCAGCGCCCCCTTCGTGCTCGCCGCCGGCGACGTCCGCCAGGGGGTGCAGCCACGGGTGGGAGTGGCCATGGCCGACGGGGCGGCCGCCGCCCGGCGCGCGGTCGAGCTGCTCCGGTAGGCGAGCACGCTCTGGCTCCAACCGACGAGGGGGGCCGCGCCCGGGGCCACCGATCCCGCTCGGCGTCCGCCACGGCGGCGGAGAGGAGGTGGGTCGAGCCGGAGGCTCGGCCCGCGGCACCGCCCCAGCGCGTCGCCGGGGAGGCATGCCCCTCCCGGCCGGCTCCCCGGGTCGCGGTCGTGGCCGTCGGCCATCCCCCGGCCGAGACCTGCGCCCGGCCGACGCCAGGCATGCAGCGGCCGGGGCGTCCCGGCCGCCGCGGCCGGTCCCCGCGCCCCGCTCAGAGCCAGCGCCGCACCCGGCCGCGGTAGCGCCGGTACTCCTCGCCGAACGCCCCCAGCAGGAAGCGCTCCTCGGCCCGGACCACGCCCCGGTCCACCAGGGCCAGGGCTCCCGGGAGCAGCAGGAGCGGCCAGCGGGCACCGGTCGTCAGCGCCAGCCCGGTGTAGACCGCGGCCAGCCCCAGGTACCCCGGGTTGCGGCTGAAGCGGAACGGCCCCTCCTGCACCAGGCGGGTGGGCCGGCGGCGCGGATCGATGGGGGTGCCGGCGTCGCGCATGGTGCGGACGAACCAGGCCGAGCAGACCGCGCCCAGGCCGAGAAGGAGCGGCCCAGCGCCCGCGCGCAGGGCTCGGGGCGGAGGCGGCAAGGGCAGCAGACGGTCGAGCAGGGTCCCGGCCAGGAACGGGAAGAGGTACAGCAGCGGGGGTGGGGCGACGAGCGCGGGGCCGTCCTGCCCACCGCCGCCAGGCCGGGGCCGGGCCCTGGGCCTCACGTCCACCCCCTGCCCGGCCGCCAGCGCCGCCGAGGAGCGTCGACCGGGACGGTGCCCGACCGGCCCCGGCCGCCGAAGGCCCGGACCCGGAGGACCGTGACCGACATCCGAAGCCGACCCCCTCTATCCCGTGCCCGGGATCTGGCCCAGGGTGACCGTCACCGTCTGCTTGCTCCCGTTCGGTTTCACGATCTGGACCGGGACCGTCTGCCCGGGCGAGAGCTGGGCCAGGACCGAGGCCAGGGTCGCGGTGTCGGGCACCTGCTTTCCGTTGACCGAGACGATCAGGTCACCGGGCTGGATGCCGGCCCGGGCCGCCGGGCCGCCCCCGACCACCTGCACCACGGCCACGTTGCCGTTCAGCGTGCTCGCCACCACGACCCCGAGGTAGGCACGATGCGAGTTGACGACGTGCCCGTGCTGGACGATCTGCCCGGCGATGTCCTTGACGCGGTTGCTGGAGATGGCGAAGCCGATGCCCGGCGCCTGGCCGGCGCCTCCCTCCTGGGCCGGGCTGCTGGCGGCCAGGGTGGGGATGCCGATCACCTGCCCCCGCAGGTTCACCAGCGCACCCCCGGAGTTGCCGGGGTTGATGGCAGCGCTGGTCTGAATCGTGTCGGGCAGGGTGACCTGAGGGCTCTCCTGCACCTGCCGGCCGACCGCGCTGACGATGCCCTCGGTCACCGTGCCCTGCAGGCCGAGCGGGCTGCCCATGGCCAGCACGATGTCGCCGATCTGCACCTGCGAGGAGTCGGCGAAGCTGGCCGGGGGCAGCCCGGCGTCGACGTGGATCACGGCCAGGTCGTCGGGAGGGAAGGAGCCCACCAGGGTGCCCTCGTACTGCTTGCCGGCCGAGGTCGTCACCCGGAAGGTGGTGGCGTTGCCCACCACGTGGGCGTTGGTGACGATGTCGCCCTTCGCGTCGAAGACCACGCCCGAGCCCAGCCCGCTCGGGGTGGTGATCTGGACCACGCTCGGGCCGACCGCCTTGACCACCTGGACGAAGGTCTGTTCCAGGGTCACGGCGTCGGCCCCTGGGCTGACCACCGGGTTGGAGCGCGGGGCCGATCCGGACACGCCACCGGAGCCCGAGGCGCCGGGGCCGGTCGAGCAGGAGGCCACCAGCACCGCGGCCAGGGCGATCAGGACCCAGGCTCCGGGGCCACCCGGGCGCCCCCGGCCTTCCCCTCGGCCTCGGGCCGGCCCGC
>DASRBU010000175.1:0-11354 GCA_035653475.1 Candidatus Dormiibacterota bacterium
TGCACCTCTTCTCCCTGGGCCGGGCCATCAGCAAGGGCCCCGGGTACCTCGCCGGCTACGAGGTCCGGCGCTACGCGCGCAAGGCCGCCTACCGCGCCACCCGGGGCTGGGGGCGGCCGCGACGGCGGCGGTGAGGCCCGGGAGGGGTGTCGACCCGACGAGCCTTCCCTCCCGCGGCGGTCGTGGCCCGAGGAACCCGGCGCCAGCCGATCACCAGGCGGGCGTGGATCGAGCAAAGCGCCGCTCATGGCCGTCCTGGCCGGCCTCCTGGCCCGCGGATCATCTGATAGAGGGGCGGTGGAGGTCGCCCACCCGGGTAGCTCGCCCCCGCTGACCGGGGCTACGACGTCCGGCGTGATCGTCGGATTGGAGGAGGCCTCCGGGGCCGAGCTGCGGCTGAACCGCCGGGAGCTGGTGGGCAAGCCCTTCCCCCGGCGAGCGGCTGGCTGCCGCCAGGGAGCGGGTCCGCAAGATCAGCGAGGAGTCCGGAACGGATGGCGAGCAGGGCGGCAGACGCTGCCAAGGAGGCCGCTGCCGCGGGGTTTGCGCGTGGGGATCGATGCTGGCCGTAGGGGGTGGAGAGCATGCCTCGCTGACCATGAGGGCCTCGCGGATCTCCATGAGGGGGCTCGCCGCCATGTAGTTGGCCGGAGCTTGGGCGACCCCTTCCGGGTAGAGCGCGTGCCCGCTGCTACCACGGCGAGCCCGGGTAGCCCCCTTCTTCATGTCGGGGTCACCGAATGTCGGGGTCACCGAATGTCGGGGTCACCGAACCCGCGCTGCCCTCAGTACCATATGGATGCTTGTCGAGGGGAGGTAGAGCGTCGCCGCGTCGTGAGCCCTGATGTTCGTGTCTTGCCGCATCACCTTCGAGCGGTGCGCTCGCTCGACGACGCCACGGAGCTTTTCCGCGAGCTCGGGTACGACCAGCCAGCGCACCCGGTCGATGTCGACGCTCTGAAGCTGCCCCACCTGCGGGCAGCTCGCGTCGCCCGTAACCGACAGAGGCGACGTGAGGGATACGGCCTGTTGCTGGCCGAGACGTCGGCGCTGCCGCGCTCGCTGCGGCCGCTGGCTCGTGCCCTGCAGCGCGAGATCCATGACCAGCCCCTGGGGGTGGTCGGTGTGTCCAATGCCGATGGCCGCTGGGGGCGGATGGTGGTCCTCCGCCCCCGGCAGGTGGGCGGGCGTCTGGGTGCGGTGACCGTCTCCCGCCTCGACGTGGACCTCGATCACCCAACTGGGCACGACGCCGAGGTCCTGAGCAGGCTGCGCTGGCAGGCAAACCTGAGCGATGCGGAGGCGCAACGAGCCCTCACCGAGGCGCTTGACGTGGAGCGGGTCACCCGCCAGTTTTATCTCGGCCTCCGCCCCCATTTCGAGGCCCTGGAGCGGGAGGTGATGGCGGCAGCGGCCAGGAACCCGTACCGTGGTGAGAGCATCGAGGCCGCGGGAGGCCCTCGGCGGGTGGCGATCCGGATCCTGACCCAGGTGCTCTTCTGCTACTTCCTGCAGCGGAAAGGGGTGCTAGCCGGCGATCGAAGCTACCTCAGCCGAGCCTACGAGCAGCGACAGGGTCACTTCTACCCCAGCGTGCTCGAGCCGCTCTTCTACGATGTGCTGGCGGTGCCCGTGGAGCGCCGCGCTGCGGCTACGGCCTCGATCCCGTTCCTCAACGGCGGGCTGTTCGAGCGGCGCTACGGGAACGTCAGCCTCGACCTGCCTGACGCGCTCTTCGACCTGGACACGGGGTTGCTCGGCTACCTGAACCACTGGACCTTCACCGTGGCCGAGGAGACCGCCGACGAGCAGGAGGTAGCGGTTGACCCCGAGATGCTGGGCCGCGTCTTCGAGTCCCTGCTCCCCGACGCGGAGCGGGAACAGAAGGGCACCTACTACACCCCCCGGCCGGTGGTCCAGTTCATGTGCCGGGAGGCGCTGATCGCCCGGCTGGCTGGAGAGAGGTTGGGCGAGGACCTGCTACGAGAGCTGCTGAGCGACGAGGACCCAGCTCACGTCCTGTGCGAGCAGCGCCAGCCAAGGGAGCTGGCACGGGAGCTGGACGGCCGGCTGGCCGAGCTGACCGTGCTCGACCCGGCGGTCGGCTCAGGCGCGTTCCTGATCGGCATGATGGGCGAGATCACGCGGCTCCGGGCTGCGGCCCACGAGGTCGTCCACGGCGTGCCGGCCACGGCCGAGCAGCTCCATGCCTGGAAGCTGCATGCCATCGAACGGACCCTGTTCGGGGTGGACATCGAGCCGACCGCCGTGGAGCTATGTCGGCTGCGACTGTGGCTCTCGCTCGCGGTCGAGCTCGACCCCTCCCGGCCCATCCCGCCCTTGCCCAACCTCGAGTACCGCACCGTCTGCGCCAACAGCCTGGTGGACTTCGTCGAAGGCGTCGAGCTGCAGGACACCAGACGGGAGGCACGAAGCCCGGACATGTTCGTCGGCCTTGACGTCGACGAGGTGGTGCGGCTGCGGGCCGAGTACTTCGGAGCTGCTCATCCCGGGCACAAGGCAGCCCTGCGCAACCGGCTGCTGGACGCCGAGAACCAGCTCCTGGACGAGCTGCTCGGGGATCGCTTCGGCAGGCCCCGTCACGAGGCCGAGGCGAGGGCCAGGGCCGATCGGATCGCGCGGCTCAAGGAGCAGCTACGCTCGCCCGACCGCGTCTACCCGATCTTCATGCCCGCCTTCTCTGCGCCCGAGGTCTGGGAGCAGGGTGGCTGGGATGTGGTGATCATGAACCCGCCGTACGTCGGGCGAAAGCAGTTCGCCGAGCGGTACCGCGAGCAGCCTCAGTTGGTCGAGGCCGTCAAGCGTCACTTCGGCGCCACCAACGACTTGATGGTCCTGTTCGGGGAGCGGGCGCTGCAGCTGGCGCGCCCCGGGGGCGTGATCTCGATGATCTTCAACGACTCGATCTTCACCTCTGCCGACGCCGAGGACTTCCGACGCCGGCTGGTGGATCGGACCACGATCCGGGTCATCGCTCGGACCAAGTGCTTCGAGGGCCAGGTGGTGAACGGCGGGGTCATCGTGGCACGCACCGACCAGCCCTCCGGCGCCCCGGTCCGCTGGGTCGAGGGCTACCGCCGGCCAACCGAGGACTTCGCCGGTGCCTCCCGCCCGGTCGAGGGGGTGCCGGGTGAGCCCGCCCCGGCCGGCGCGATGGAGGTCTTCCGCTCGCCGCTGGAGGCCTATCAGGTCCTGCCCCACCGGCCACTCTATCGCCCCTCCAGGGAGGCGTTGCAACTCCGAGAACGCTACGTCAGCTCCGTCCGATGGTCGGAGCTTGCCGATCCGGGCCCGAAGGGCTGGGCGATCCTCTCGCACACCCCAGCCTTGGAGAAGCGAGTCGAGGAGCTGCGCGAGATCGGCATGTACACGCAGCTCCGGCCCGGGGACTGGGTGCTGCTGGGGCTCGTGACCGAGGGAGGGCAGGGGCTCGCCACCGCCGACGATCGGCGCTTCCTGGCCGCCATCGAGGGCACCGAGGCGGCGGCAGAGCACCGGCGCTTCCAGGAGCGGCTGGAGCGCCTGACCCTGGAGAGCCGCTTCGCCTCTGAGTACCGGACGCTGCTCCGCGACCACGGCGACCGCGAGCGGGCGCTGCTGGCGTTGTGGCAGGCGCACGGAGGGAAGCGGCCCTGTCCCTTGCCCTGGCCACGCACGGGCACCTTCCGGATCGTGCCCCGGGAACTGGTCCACACCGGGCCGGTGTCAGCCGAGGAGCGTCACTCAGGGATCGCGGGGCCGGCCTGTTTCATCCCCTTCGAGAAGGGGGACCAGTCCCAGGAGCTGGAGGAGGAGGGTCGGGTCACCCGCATCGGGGCGGCCTGGGTGCGCGACAACCCGCTCGTGATCGACTGGTCCCAGGAGGCCGTGGCCCTGCTGCGCCGCCGCGCTGCCGGCGCCGAATCGGCCCAGAAGCCCTACTTTCGCAACGAGCACCTCTGGTTCCAGGCCGGGGTGACCTGGAATAGTCTGGCGAGCTATTTGCGTGCCCGGCTGGTCGCGGAAGGGTCGATCTTCGGACACATGGCACCGCTTGCCCGTCCCTTGCCCTGGGTAGGGTGGCTGTCGCCACTCTCGCTGCTGGCCCTCCTCAACTCCGATGTGATCGACTTCGTGCTCCGGACCTTCCTGGGCAGCCGCATGCACATCGAGGTGGGAGACCTGCGCCGGCTGGTGGTGCCCGTGCTCTCCCCGGCCCAAAGGGCGGATCTGGAAGGCTTCGCCGAGCGCGCCATCGCGGCCCGGCGTGGCCAGTCCGACGAGTCGCTGGCGACGATTGAGGCCGAGCTGAACGTCTACGTCCGGGACCTCTACGGGGTGCCGCGCACGGCCGACCTCTGGGTGGTGCGGTGAACCCGATCCGCTCCGCCCCTCTGACCGACAACACCATCCTGCCCAAGGTCGCCGATCGCCTGAAGGCCGAGCTAGAGGCTAAGGACGGCCAACTCGACATCGTCACCGGATATCTGGCTCCATCCGCCTTCGCCGTGTTGGCGAGCGTCCTCGACCGGGCGAGGCCGACCCGCATCCTGCTGGGCAAGGACTACCAGCTGGAGGCGCTCAGCCGTGAGCGCCAGGAGGCGGATATCCAGGCGCTTGTCGCCGAGGCCCTGCGCACGGCCTCGATCCCGGAGCGGCTGCCGACCCCGGATCAAGCATCGGAGGTGACTCAGGCCCTGGACTTCCTGCGCCGCGACGACGTCGAGCTGAAGGTCTGGACGGACGGCTTCCTGCACGCCAAGGCGTACATCCTGCCCGACACCGTGGGTGTCGGCTCGGCGAACCTCACCGCTGGCGGCCTGCTCCATAACCGTGAGCTGGTCATGTGGCGTGAGGACCGCTCGGTGGTCGACGAGCTGCGGCACTGGTTCGAGCGCTACTGGGAGGACGAGGTCGCCGTCGACGCCAAGGCTCGATTGATCGAGACCCTGGAGCGGACTGCCTTCGGCGGCTTCGAGTTCACCCCCTACCAGGTCCTGATCCGGGCTCTGGCCTCGCGGTACGGCGTCGAGCGGCCACCGTCGCTGGAGGCGGCAACCTTCCAGCTGAGGTGGTTCCAGGAGGACGCTGTCTTCCGTCTGATCCGGATGATCGACCACGGTGCCCACGGCGCCTTGCTGGCCGATGCCGTCGGCTTGGGCAAGACCTACATGGCCTTGGGCGTCATCCATCACTTCCTCTACCGGTCGACGCGTGGCGTCGGCTCGGGGCCGCCGGTCCTGATCCTGGTGCCGGCCTCGATGGCGCCGATCTGGAACGAGGTGCTGGAGCAGTATGGGCTGGCTTGGGCCTGCCGGGTCGTCAACCTCCAGCGGCTCAGCTCCGATGCCGACGTCCGGGGCTACCAGGGGGCGAGCCTCGTGGTCATCGACGAGGCCCATCGACTGCGCGGGGGCGGGGTCTGGTTCCGCCGGGTGCTGGAGATCCTGACCCAGGGCACCCCGGACAAGCGGGTGTTGTTGCTCACCGCCACCCCTATCAACACCGGCATCGTCGATCTGACCCGACTGCTGCGGGTCCTGACCAAGAACCGCCGCAACGTTTACGCACCCGCCATCGCCGACTTCGAGAGCTACCTGAAGCGGGTGGAGCGGGGCGAGGTCGATCCCTACCCGATCCTGGACCGGAGCATCGTCCGGCGTAGCCGCAGCGACATCCTGCGTGAGTACGAGGAGCGCCGGGCGGCCGGCATGGTCGGCATCGAGCGTCCTCGGCTTCCTCGGCGGTCGCTCCACCACGTGACCTACAGCTACACCGAGGATGGTGGGGACGATCTGTTCGCAACCTTCGACCGGACCTTGCGGGAGCTGCGCCTGGCCCCCTTCGATCTCCGCCCCTACCATCGACGGGAAGGGCAGCTCCACCTGCTCGCCAGCGGCGAAGGCCCGGCCTTCCCCGCAGGATCGTTGGCCCCCCTGGTCGCGGCCGGGCTGCTCAAGCGCTTCGAGTCATCGCTGCGTGCCATCGCCCTCAGCCTGCGTCGGCTCGAGATCGTGCTCGGCCGCTCGGCGCAGGCGCTGTCGATGGACCCTCCGCGGCTTCTGGACCTCTCCAAGAGCCCCATCGTCAAGCGACTGATCGACGACGAGCGGGAAGCCGACGAAGACGACGATGGTGAGGAAGGAGATCTCGACCATCGATGGCAGGAGGCTCTGGCGTCGCTCCAGCCCCTTCAGGACCCCGGGGATTACGACCTCGCCGCCGTGCGTAAGGCGATCGACCAGGACCTGGAGGCGATCAGGACGTTGCGCTCGGCGCTGCCTTCCGAGGTATCGGATGGGAAGGTGGCGGCCCTGCGCAAGCTGTTCGCGCCCGGCGGCTTGTTGCACGGCAAGAGGGCGCTGGTCTTCACGCAATACCGGGACACCGCCATCTACATCCACGAGCGCCTCGACAGCGGTGAGTGGCGGCAACACGCTGGCGTCGGGCCGGTGGCATTGATCCATGGGGGGACGCCTCCAGCCAAGCGGCTGGAGGTCGTCGCTACCTTCGACCCCAAGAAGGTCGCCGCGCTCGAGCTGGAGCGCCGGTGGGCTTCAGAGGAGATCCCACAGATCCTGGTCAGCACCGATGTCCTCGCCGAGGGCCACAACCTACAGATGGCCGAGGCGGTCGTCAACGTGGACCTGCACTGGAACCCCCAGGTGGTCGTGCAACGCTGTGGCCGGATCGACCGGCTGGACTCCCCGCACGAGAAGGTACTGCTGGTCAGCTTCCTGCCGGAGGAGGGCCTGGACGCGCACCTCGGCCTGGTCCAGGCCCTCGACCAGCGCTTCCGCTTGATCCATGTTCTCGGCCTGGGCGACGAGCCGGTGACGAAGCTGCCGGGCGACCGCGTGACCATCACCTTCGCCGAGATGCGCCGCCTCTACGGCGACGATCCCACGGTGCTGGACGAGATCGAGCGTACCTGGACCTTGGGCTCAACCGATTACATGCGGGCGCCGCTGGAGGCCTTCCTGATCCGTCACGCGGCCGAGAAGCTGAAGGAGATCCCGCTCGGCGTGCAGTCGGTCAAGCGGCTCCCGGACGGCTGGCGCCACGGTCCGGGGGCTTTCGTCGCCTTCGCCTACCAGGACGAGAGCATCTGGCGCTTCTACCCACGGCAGCCCGGTGGCTGGGGGCCAGCGCTAACCGATGAGGCCGAGATCTTCCGCGCCATCGTGTGCTCCGAGAGCGAGCCACGCGCCTCCCTGGCCGAGCCGTTCCCCGGCCCTGGCGGCGTCATCGACTGGACGCTGCTCCGTCGCGCGGCCGAGGAGGTGGCGGAGGAGCTGACTCGACGTCGCGCCACGGCGGCGTTGCAACGAGGAGCCTCGGAACGCTCGCGGAAACTTCGCTTGCGACTTCATGACCTGGGGGACCTGGTTGGCGAGGTACCGGGGTTGGATCAGCTGCTCGACCGCCTGGAGCAGGTGCGCATCGAGGACTTCGACCACCGGGCTGGCTATGCTCCCTTCCTCGAGCGGGTGCGGGCGGCTGAGCGAGCCTCTACTGCTGGTGAGCGTCACGACCTCCTGATCGATGCTGTGCGTCGGGGCCTCGAGCTGCTTGGGCCACCGGAGGACGCTGATGCCGACGAGGTCGAGATCGTCGAGCCGAGGGGCCTCCAGCTGGTGGCGTGGGAGGTGTTGGTCGAGCGTGATTACCAACCGGCAGACGTCCCGACGCAACTGCAGTTGACGTAGCTAGTGGGCGCTTGCCAACCCAGGATGCTGGGCGCGCTCAACATCTAGTATTGATCACCGTGAAACGCCTCCCAGATAAAGACGAGGCAGCAAGGGGCGTCCGGCTCGCTGCGGACAACGCTGCTGGTCTGCTGAGTGACGCTGATACCTTGGCGGCCACCGGTCGCTATAGCAGCGCGCTGTCTCTGGTGGTGCTCGCCTTCGAGGAGTCGGTGAAAGCACGGACTCTCGGGGCAATTGTTGCTGCTGCTGCCGTGGGACTCCCTGTTGGCTTCAATGACAGGACCTTGAGACAGGTGATCTACAGCGGTCACAAGATTCGGCATAGAGTTGGGGCCATTCAGCACCTCGCAGTTACGTCGGCCGAGGAACCCATGGTGAGCGAACTGGCCAGAATTATCTCGTCAATGAACACCGCCAAGCAACTTGGCTTCTATGTAGACTTCGATCCTGATTCGGGAGCTTGGACGGCTCCGGGTAACACCACCAAGGCTGAGTTCGAAGAATTCCGGACCTTGGTTGGAGATTATGTGAACGAGACAAAGCGGCAGATCAATGCCTCTGGGCTGTAGAGAGTGACCCAACAGTGCGGACCTCCCCGAGCCGCCGGGCGGCTGTCTCATGGCGCGTCTGGGCCTCCGTGGCGAGGGCATACCGCTCCAGCGGGTCGGCGATCGTCTCGATCGCGGCGATCTCGTCCGTGCTCGCTGGAGGAACGCCGGGTGTCGCATAGGACCTCGTGACGGGCACGCCCCGAGCCTCGGCGAAACGTGGCTGGGCCGAATGGGCGACGATCCTGCGACTGGAGGAGTCCTGAGCCAGGTCACCAGCGGTGGGCCTACCGGCGCTCGACGTCGCCTCGCAGCACCCGGTCCAGGACCTCGGCAGCCTCCCGGGCGAGCTGGACCTGGAGGCGCGGCGTGGCGTTCGTCCCCTTGAGGGGGGAGCCGTCCGGCTCCCGGAAGACGAGATCGCCCCACTCGTCCCGCCAGCTGCTCCCAGCCCTCAGTCGCTCCTCGGCCTGCCACTTCCGCTGGCGATGGAGCGCCTCCACGGCGATGCTGGCCAGGGGGATGGTGCGTCGGGAGCATCGCGTCTTGGTGGGCTGCTCCAGCCACTCCTCGTGCTCCTCCCGCAGCGGCCTCGGGGCGCGTTGCAGGGTGCGCGCGATGGTCACGCGGTCCCGCTCCAGGTCCACGTCCGACCAGCGCAGCCCGATCAGCTCCGACTGACGGGCGCCGGTCGCCAGGGCGAGCACCCACCGGGGACCGTCTCGATGGTGCTCGGCCGCGGCCAGCGGCGTCCGTACCTGCTGGACGGAGAGCGTGGTCCCCTCCCGGACGCCCTCCAGGGGCAGGGGTCGTGCCAGCTCGGCCACGTTGCGCAGCACGATCCCCTCACGCTTGGCCTCGTTGAGCAGGTTCCTGAGCACGGCCCGGACGTGGTTGCAGGTGCGAGCGGAGAGGCCGTCGTCCCGCAGCCGGCTGAGCAGGTTGCCGACGTGATGGGGCTCCAGCCTGGTCAGCTGGAGGCAGCCCAGGCTGGGCAGGGTGTGCTTCAGAAGCTCCTCGCAGCGGTGGAGGGTCCTGGGACGCACCCGGCACTGGCTCAGCCAGCGTTGCCCGTACTCGGCCAGGGTTGGCGTACGGCCGCGGTGCTGGGGAAGGTGCCGGCCCGTGGACAGCCCGGGCAGATGCCGGCCCGTCGGTCTCCAGCCGACGGTCCTCGCCCCGCGATCCGTCCAGCCTGACCACCGCCCCTGGACAACCTGCCGGTTGCCCACACCTCCCCCAGCACCGACGACGACCTCGACAACACCCTCTGCGAGGGCCCTGCTATCGTCACCACACAACCGAATCGTCGGGGCGCCACCAGCCGGGACCCCCCGTCCGCCTTGCGCCGGAATCGCTGTCCGGTTTCGACCGGAACCGGTGTCCGATTTCATCGGAATGCGCACCTCATCCCGTGGGATCCACCAGCCGGTGCCGGCTGAGCCAGGCCGTGATCGCGTCCGCGATCGCCCCGGGCTGATCCTCGGGAGCGACGTGCGACGCATACCCGCAATGCTCGATCTCGAGGCCGGCGACGTGGGCGGCGCACCACTCGACCAGCGGGGGGCGGATCAGGATGCCGGGGCCGTCGGGGTCGAAGGTGAGGAGGAGCTTGAACACCTGAGGGCTGCTCGCCAGCCACTCGTCATAGGCTTCGATCCGGGCCACGACCTCGGCCGGCTCCCCGTCGATCGGCATCGACCGCGGCCATTGGAGCAGCGGCCGCCGGCTCTCGGGCGTCGGATAGGGCCGGCGATAGACCTCCCGGTCCTCCTCGCTGAGGGTGCTCCCTGAGCGGCTGAGCGATCGCTCGAGCTGTAGGTTCTGCTCCAGGATCATCTGCTCGCCGACGCCAGGGATCTTGACCGAGGCGAAGAAGGGGCGCGCGTCGGCGGGGAACTCGTCGCCCACCATGGGCTTCACGATCGTCTCCATGAACGCCAGCCCACGCACCCGCTCCGGATGCTGGCTGGCCCAGTCGAAGGCGAGTGCACCGCCCCAGTCGTGGCCGACCAGCACCAGCCGATCGAGCCCGAGCGCGTCGAACCAGGCCGCCAGGTAGCGTGCGTGGTCGGCGAAGCCGTACTCCAGCGGCGGCTTGCCCGACGCACCCATCCCGATCAGGTCGGGAGCCAGTAGACGAGCGGGGACGCCGATCCGGGGGATCACCCGCCGCCACACGTAGGACGAGGTGGGGTTCCCGTGAAGGAACACGATCGGCGACCCTGCCGGCGACCCCGCCTCCACGTACGCCATGGTCGAATCGAGCACGTTCACCGTCTTCATCGGAGCGCCTCCCGGTGATGACCGTTAGGATTGTCAGCTAGCTGACGAAATATTGTCAGGAGACTGACTATTCCATGGAAGGTCCACGCCGGCCCCCGCTGCTCGGCCTGCTGCTCAGGGTGGCCTCCTGGCACTGGGGCATGGAGGTCGACGCGGCCCTCCGCGCCGCCGGCTTCGACGACATCCGCGCGCCGCACGCCAACGTCTTCCCGTTCGTGCCGCCCGAGGGCATCCGGGCCAGCCACCTGGCCCGGCTGGCCCGGGTCCGCCGCCAGACCATGCAGCAGACGGTCGAGGAGCTGGAGCGTGCCGGCTACGTGGAACGCCGGCCCGATCCGCGCGACCGCCGCAGCCGTCTGGTCTTCCTCACGCCCCGGGGCAGGGCCGTGCAGGAGATCGGCGCCCGTGCCGCTGGCCAGGTCGAGGAGCGCTGGGCGAGGCTGACCAGCCGTGAGCACATCGAGGAGCTTCGCCAGGCCCTGGAACGCCTGCTGGAGAAGCTGTACGAGTCGAACCGCTGACCGTACGCCGGCGGCAGACCCGGCCAGACGTCCTCCCACCGGCCGGAGCCCGGAGCTCCCCTGCCGCCACGACCTCGCGGCTTCGGTGCGCCATTCGTGTGCCATCGGCCGACACCCGTTTCTGCGCCATCGACACCATCGAGGGCCAGCTGCTGGAGCGGCTGACCCGGAAGCTGGAGGAGATGCGCTCCGCCCTCCAGGGCCGGGTCTACGACGTGATCGGGGAGATGCTGGCCAGCAACGGGCTGGACTTCGAGCGCCTGGTCAAGGAGACGCTGGCCAACCCC
>DASRBU010000176.1:0-9244 GCA_035653475.1 Candidatus Dormiibacterota bacterium
TGCACCTCTTCTCCCTGGGCCGGGCCATCAGCAAGGGCCCCGGGTACCTCGCCGGCTACGAGGTCCGGCGCTACGCGCGCAAGGCCGCCTACCGCGCCACCCGGGGCTGGGGGCGGCCGCGACGGCGGCGGTGAGGCCCGGACGGAGGCGGCCATCCGGGCGAGGACGGTGCTCCAGCCCGCCGGTGGCGCGGGCGACGAGGTCTTCTCCCCGACCTACCAGGGCGGGCACTACCACCTGCTGGAGCCCGACGCGTGGAGGGTGGAAGGTCCAGGTAGCGGTGCTGGACTCGGTCCAGTCCCAGGCCAATCGCCTGGAGCAGGCGTTGCGCCTGGCCCATGAGCGAGGTGAGATCCGGCTGCCGCTGGGCGTCAGGGCTTCTCCGTCGTGAGCGACTCCCCCGCGGATGCCGTCTCCGCGACAGCGAGCGGGGCGTGTCCCGATCGGACCCCGAGGTGCGCCGCCGCATCGGCCTGGTCGGCGGCCTTCGCAACCGCGGGGCGGTCACCTGACCCGCTGGGGGCCGTGCCGGCCGAGTATGACGACGGGTCGGGGCAACTCGTCGCTGCTTGGGCCCGAGGTCCCTCCGGACTGCCTGGGCCGGCCAATGGCACGGATGACGGGGTGTCGTTGGTACGCCACCCGGCCGGACCCGGCTTGCTCTCCGACCGGGTGGTCGCGAACCTTGTGCAGGCGCGGACCGGCTGCGAACCCGGCTGCCAAGATCTTCGCCGACGCTGGTCTCGGCGTTCCGGCGGAGATCTTCCCGGCGATGCGTGCTTCGCGGCGCCCGCCACCTCCAGGTCCTCGAAGCGGCGGACCTCCATGGGCTCGGCGCGCAGCCAGCGCCCGATCGTGTGCCCGCAGAGGCGGAGCGTGGCCGGCGAGACCGGCCGCCCGCCGGTCCAGGCGGAAGTGGGCGTAGGCCTCCTCCAGGGGGTGGCCCGGCGCTCGACGACGGTGCCCTGGACGACCCGCAATGAGACGACCTCCTCCGACCATCGTCGAAGGCAGAGCCGTCACCGAACCCACGAGCCTCGGCAGGTTCTCACCGGTTCTCGGGACCTTCCCACCCCCGCCCACGAGCTTCCCCGAGGGCCGGTGCGAGTCCGAGAACCGGGGACTGGTGCGGCGGAGAGGATTTGAACCTCCACGGGGTTGCCCCCACTAGCTCCTGAGGCTAGCGCGTCTGCCGTTCCGCCACCGCCGCAGTGCAGATCGGACCACCAGTATAGAGACCGTGGCCCGGACGGGGCCGGACCTCCGGCCCCGTCCGCCGACGCGGTGACGCTACGAGGTGGACCGCGCCGCCGCCAGCGGCTCCGCCGTGGCCCGTAGCGCTTTCTTGTCGAACTTCATGGTCGAGGTCTTGGGCAGCTCGTCGATGAAGCGGATCTCGTCCGGGAGCCACCACTTGGCCACCCGGTCGACCAGGAAGTCCTGGATCTCCTGCGCGGTCACCTGGCCCTTGAACTCCGGCTTGGGGACGACGTAGGCCACCGGCCGCTCCTGCCAGGTGGGATGCTGGAGGCCGATCACGGCCGCCTCCAGGACCTTGGGGTGAGCCATGATGGCGCCCTCCAGCTCCACCGAGCTGATCCACTCGCCGCCCGACTTGATCACGTCCTTGGTGCGGTCGACGATGGCGAGGTACCCGTCGGGGTCGATGGTGGCCACGTCCCCGGTCCGCAGCCAGCCATCCTCGGTGAACCGGTCGGGGTCGGCGTTGCGGTTGTAGGCGGCTGCGATCCAGGGGCCGCGACACTGGATCTCGCCGAAGGTGACCCCGTCCCAGGGCAGCTCCTCCCCGGTGGCCAGGTCGGCGATCCGGATCTCGACCCCGGGTGCCGCCGCCCCCTGCTTGAGCCGCACCTCCAGCTCCCGCTCGGGCGGGGTCCAGCTGCGGACCTGGGCGAAGCTGCCCACGGGCGAGGTCTCGGTCATCCCCCAGGCATGGATCATGCGCAGGCCGACCCGGTCCATCCCCTCCATGAGGCCCCGGGGGATGGCCGAGCCGCCGCAGAGCACGCTCCGCACCCGGGGCAGCCGCCGGCCGGTGCGCTCCAGGATCTGGAGCACGTTGATCCAGATCGTGGGCACCCCGGCCATGACCGTGGCCCCCTCCTGCTCAGCCAGGTCGACGACGACCTGGGCATCGCCCAGGAAGCGGCCGGGGAAGATCACCTTGCTGCCGGCCATGCCGGCGGCGTAGGGGATGCCCCAACAGTTGGCGTGGAACATGGGCACCAGGGGCAGCACCGCATCCCGCTCGGAGAGGCCCATGCTGTCCGCCTGGAGCACGCACATGGCGTGCAGGAACTGGGAGCGATGGGAGTAGACGACCCCCTTGGGGTTGCCGGTCGTGCCCGAGGTGTAGCACATGGCCGCGGCCACGTTCTCGTCCAGACGCGGCCAGGAGAACCTCGGCTCCTCGGCGGCGAGGAGCCGCTCGTAGTCGTGGACCTCGCCCAGGGAGTGGTCGGGCAGTGGCCCCTCCCCGTCGATGACCACGATCGTGCGCAGGCTGGGGAGGCGGTCCGCCACCCGCGCCAGCAGCGGGACGAGCGTGCGATCGACGACCACCACGCTGTCCTCGGCGTCACGGATGGTGAATTCCAGCTGGTCGGGGAAGAGCCTCAGGTTGAGGGTGTGCAGCACCGCCCCCATGCAGGGGACGGCGTAGTACAGCTCGAGGTGCCGGTGGTCGTTCCAGGCCAGGGTGGCCACCCGATCGCCCTCCCCGACCCCGAGACGCCGCAGCGCCGCGGCCAAGCGGTTCACGCGCTGGATCAGGTCGCCGTAGGTGTACCGGTGCACGCCCTGCTCGGTCTTGGAGACGATCTCCTTGCGGGCGAAGAGCCGCTCCATCCGCCACAGCAGGTGCTGGAGCGTGAGCGGGTAGTCCTGCATCAGCCCTCGCATCTGGTGTCACCTCCCGTTTCAGGGAACGATGGAGCATCCGTCCCCGCTTGGCAAGGGTCCGGAGCGACGGGGATCGCCCCTGCCGGTCGCGGGCGTGGGGTCGAGGGGGCCGGCGCGACGCCCGCCATCGGCCGCGGCCGCCCCGGCGGCGCGCGCCTGGCCACGACCTGGCCGAGAGAGGGGATCACCTGCGAACCGGGGAAGCGGCCCCGGATCGCGCCGGGCACTGGTGGGCGGCCCGGGACTCGAACCCGGATGGGTTGCCCCACACGCCCCTCAAACGTGCGCGTCTACCAGTTCCGCCAGCCGCCCAAATGCCTCCGATGGAGCCAGGAGGACGTGGTGCCCGCTAGAGGATTCGAACCCCTAACCTCATGGTCCGAAGCCATGCGCTCTATCCATTGAGCTAAGCGGGCATACGGGCCATCGGTCGACATGAAAGAACGGGCGTACGGGCAATTATAGTTCCAGAGGCCGCCGATCCCGGTCGTCTAGCCGGCAGTGACCAGCCAGCGCTGCCGCTGGTGCTCGATCCCCCAGGCGGCGTAGCGGACGAGGCCGATGGCCCGGTACCGCTCGCGATGGGCCCGCGTGCGCCCGGTCTCGATGGCAGCCCGCAGGGCCCTGGGCGTGCGGCCGGGGAAGCTCGTGTAGGCGCGTCCGATGGCGTCCAGGATGTGGGCGTCCGAGCCGCCCAGCTCGGCCCGGTGGATGGCCTGGTTGAGGCGGTGCGCCATCTGGTTGTAGAGGTAGAGGCCAGGGGTCGCGTTCTCCACCTCGACCGCGTCGAAGTCGAGCTCCGCGGCGCACCAGCCGACGCCGTGGACGCGGCCCTGCCGTCCCCGACGCTCGGTGCGCCAGAAGGGATGGGCGGCGATGGCGATGCCCCCCTGGTCGTGGATGGCGTGGATGGTGGCCGCGGCCGACATGCCGGGCGGGACAGGGCGTTCGAGGAACAGGCCCAGGATGTGCCCCTGGCGGCTCGACACCTCCTCGCCCACCACCACGCTGGGCGCGCCCCTGCGGCCGGCGGCGTAGTCTGCGGCGCGAAGGGCGCCCTCGATGGTGTCATGGTCGGTGATGGCGATCACGTCCAGGCCGCCCTCGATCGTGGCCTGGTCGACGATCTCCCGCGGGGTGGGCCAGCCGTCGCTGAAGGAGGAGTGGATGTGGAGATCGGCGCGGCCCCGCTCTGGCACGGATGAGATGGTACGACTCGGGACCCCGGCCCGGACGGGCGCCGGCCGCCCCGATTCGAGGGCCGGTGCGCCTCTCGGCCGGTGGGGGTCGCGGGCGTGGATCTGAGCCTCGCCGAGGCCCGCCACCGCCTGGCCGCTGCCCGCGTCGCCCGGCTGGCCACGGTGGGCCGAGGTGGCCGACCCCACCTGGTGCCGGTGACCTTCGCCCTCTGGGAGGACACGATCGCGATCGCGGTCGACCACAAGCCCAAGCGGACCACGGAGCTGGAGCGGCTGCGGAACGTGCGGGCCGATCCCCGGGTGGCGGTGCTGGCCGACCACTACGAGGAGGACTGGTCGCGGTTGTGGTGGGTCCGGGCCGACGGGCTGGCGCGCGTGGTCGGAGAGGGGCCGGAGCGGACGGAGGCCGTTCGCCGGCTGTGCGCCAAGTACCCCCAGTACCGCGGGCGGGAGCCGGCCGGACCGGTGATCCTGATCCGGGTGACGTCGGTGAGAGGCTGGGCCTACGGGCCGGGGACCGCCGGCTGAGCAGCCGGCCCGAACGTCATGCCGATCGACGCTGCCCACCCGGCTCCGATCGCGCTCGGGGCAGCAGGCCGTGCGACCAGCCGGCGAGGACCAGGCCGGCGCCGGCCGCGATCAGCCAGGGCTGTCGTCGCCAGGCGCCCAGGGCCATGACCAGGTCGCCGCCGAGCCGGATGGCCTGGGCACCGGGCGTCAGGTGATCGAGCGCGTAGCGGCCGGCGGGGCGCAGGCGGTGACGGGAGAGGTCGACCAGGGAGAGCACGGCGACGGAGCCGGCCGCCGGCAGCAGGTAGCGGACGAGGGCGCCCGCCAGCAGCTGACGGCGCCACAGCAGCAGGCTGGAGATGGCTGCCGCGGAGAGGTCGATGGCGACCTTGGCCGGGTGGGTCTGGTGCACGAGCAGCGCTTCTCGGTCCACGCGGGTCGCGTCGCCACCGCGGTCGCGCTGCCGAGCCGGGGCGACCGGCCTCGGCGGCGGACGGCGCCCCTCAACCGAGCTCCGCGGGCATGCTGACCCTGATCCATCCCTCGGGAGTGGTCCGGAGCGCCCGCAACAGGGGACTCGCCACCCGCTCCGGCGCCGGGACCACGAAGAGCGTCTCGCCCCGTTGCACCAGGCGCCCCCCCAGCTCGGCGAGCAGATAGGCGACCACCCGGGGCTCGGGCAGGACAGGTCCCTCCAGCGGCTCCGGGCAGGGCACCCCGAGGGCGTGGCAGGCCGCGGGCAAGAGCTCCGCGTAGACGCTCGGAGGCACGCTCGGCCAGGGGGCGCCCAGCGCCACCTCCAGCAGGGTGGCCAGGGCCGCCACCCGGCTCGACCGGGGCCCGGGGGCATCCCAGAGCGCCCGCTCGTGCCGGAGCCCGCGCAGGAGGTCGCGGGCGCGGTTGGACCCGCTCTCCGGGGCCTGCGCCGCCCAGATGCGATCGCCCGCCGCGCGGGCCCGGTAGAGATCGCGGTAGACCACCTGCCCCTCGCGGGCCAGGGCATCGGCGACCAGGCCCTCCAGGAGCCCGGCCACGGGCGCTCCCAGGGGAGGTACGGCCGGGTCCTCGTCCCAGGCCGGGGTCGAACGTGCGACGCGCCCTCGGCGCACGCAGGCCAGCGGCAGGGTGAGGCACGGCGACCCCAGGCCCAGGCCCGCCGCCCGGCGGCCGGTGCCGGCCGGTGCCGGCGGCAGGGCGGCCGCGCCCAGGGCGTCGGCCACCATCTGGACGTAGCCCCAGCCCCAGCCCCGACGGCGCGCGGTGTGGCGGTGGGTGCGGATCGCGGTCGGCCCGGCGGCGGTGCTGGGCCATTCCACCCAGAAGGTCGGCGCGGGGTCGACGCGCAGCGCCACCCGGGGGGCGCCCTCGTGGTGCCAGGCGTTGACCGCGAGCTGCACGACGGCCAGGGCGATCGCCCCCGGCGCCGGGACGGCCACCGCGGGCAGGGGGGTGTGGACCTCCAGCTCCAGGCCCTGGGTCCGTGCCCGGACGGCCGCGCGCGCCAGCTCCGCCACCGTCTCGGCCGTGCCCCGCCCCCTCAGGGGGCGGCCGGCCACCAGGGCCAGTCCGGCTCTCACCACCTCGGTTCGACGGCCCGCCTCGCCGCCGCCGGCGGCCACCGCCGCCAGCTCCTCCAGCAGCCGGCCCATCAGGACGTCGAGCTCGGGTGCGGGGAGGTCAGGGGAGACGAGGAGGTGCCCGTAGCCGGCGTGGTAGGAGACGGTGCCCGGCGCCGGTCCCCGCCACTCCGGCGTCGCCGCCACGACCTCGCCCTCCAGGTCCACCAGCGCCGCCGGCAGGGGCAGGCGGCGGGCCTCCTGTGGCTCCAGCCTCACGCCGGCGTCGCCTCCGTCCCCGCCCCCTCCCCCGGGGAGGGGCGCAGGGCCAGCTGGTAGTGACGGTGACCCAGCGACCTGACCATCACCGAGGAGCCCAGGCCGGCCAGCCATTCCCCCAGCCGGCGGGCGGCCCGGGCGTCGCTGTCCCCCAACACCACGCTGCGGTTGGCCCGGGTGGCGGTCAGCAGCGTCGCGGCCACGCGGTGGCCCGTCGTCTCCCCGGTGGGGAGGTGGACCACCACCCCGCCGCGCAGGGCCAGGTCGCCGAAGCGGCCGCTGAGCAGCCCCTCGATGCGCTGGCGCAGCCGGCCGTAGCCGTGCCGTTTGGACTGGAAGAGGGCGTGGGGATGGTGGAGGTAGACCCGGGCCTGGTCGTCGATGGTCTCGACCCCGGCCGAGTAGACCAGGGGCACGCAGTTCACGTGACGCTGGTGGAGCCGGCGCAGGACCTCGTATACGCTCACCCGACGCTCCGGGGCGGGCGCTCGGGACATGTCCAGGTCGATCAGGGCCAGGATGGGACGGCGGTGCTCGAGTCGGGAGAGCGCCTGGCGCGGGCCGGACGCCGGGAGCGGCTCCAGGCGCGCCTCGCGGACCATGGTGGCCAGCTCTTCGAGCTCGCCCAGGTCGTCCTCCAGGATCAGCACCTCAGGTGGTGTCCACATCTCGCTCCGAGGCCGTCGCCGGGGGCAGGGAAGAGGGGATCGGGGTCGGCCACCCCCGCGGCGCCAGGCCGATCCAGTCCCCACGGACCACGAGACGGAGGGGGAGGCGGTGGCGTTCGAGCCGGGCCGCGGCCCTCCGCAGGTGGGCGCGCAGGCTCCGATCCACCGGCAGACATCGATCCAGCAGCCGGATGCCGTCGGGATGGGCGGCGAGGAGGACCTCCAGCGCAGCCGTGCCGGCCAGGTAGGAGCCGTCGGGGAGGATCAGGCCGGAGCCCGGTGCCAGCCGCACGCCTCCCACCCGGTTCTGCAGCGCCCGGCGGGCCCGCTCGGCGACCTGGCTCCAGCTCGAGCAGAGGGTGGCCTGCACGGGCAGGCCGGCCACCGCCGTCCCCACCCACAGGACGCAGAGCAGGCGGCCGCGGAGGGCGGCCATGGCCCGGGGGGGCGGCGTCCGGCCCGTCCCCACGAGCATCCAGGGGACCGGCGTGAGGAGATCCCAGGCGCCGTCCGGGGCCCAGCCGACCCGCACCAGGGCGGGGTCGAGGTGGTCGCGGAGGAAGGCCCAGGCATGGGGACGATCGCTGAGGACGACGAGCCGGCGGGTGGGGTCCGGCGGCGATGCTCCCGACACCCCGTCAATGATCCGCGAAGGACCCGCCCGGCGCAGCCCCGCCGCCCGGGGCGACGAGTTCCACGCCGCGGCGTCGGCCCTGACTGTCCGCGTGCTGTCCGCAGCCCGGGCATAGGCTCTCGCCATGGCGTTGGACACGATCCCCCTGTCCTCCATCCCGAACATCACCACGTCCCTCCCCACCATGCCGTTGGCGGTGGCCGGCGATCTCGCCGGCCGCCGCCTCGGCCCCTACCTCCTGGGGGAGCGGATCGGTGCCGGCGCCCACGCCGTCGTGCACCTCGGCCGGCACCGGATGATGGGCATCGAGCGAGCGGTCAAGGTCCTGAGGCGGCCGGTGGCGGCCTCGGTGGACCGGGAGCGTTTCGTGCGCGAGGCGGCCATCGCCGCCGGGCTCCGCCACCCGAACGTGGTCAGCCTGTACGACTGCGGGGTCGAGGAGGACGGGACGGCCTACCTGGTGATGGAGTACGTCCCCGGACCGAGCCTGGCGCAGCGGCTGCGCGAGGGAGTGCCTCCCGCGGGCGAGGCGGTGGGCGTCGCGCAGCAGGTGGCCGCGGCCCTCGATCACGCCCACGCCCGGGGCGTGGTCCACCGCGACGTCAAGCCGGCCAACGTGCTGCTCGGCCGGGACGGCGTCGTGCGCGTCGGTGACTTCGGGATCGCGCTCGCCGGGCCGGACCTGGAGACCTCGGCCACGCATCTGGAGGAGGGGACACCGCCGCCCGTCCAGGGGACGCCGGCCTACATGTCGCCGGAGCAGTGCGACGGTCGCCGTCCTCTGGACGGCCGCTCCGACGTCTACTCGCTGGCCGTCGTGCTCTACGAGATGTTGACCGGCCGCACGCCCTACGGGCACGGCCGCGTCGCCATCGCCGGTCACCTCGACGGCCGGCCCCCGCCGGCCCGGCGGATCAACCCCTACCTGCCCGAGGCGGTGGACCGGGTGCTGGCCCGTGGCCTGGCCCTCGACCCTGCGCAACGCCACCCCACCGCCGGCAGCCTGGTGGCCGACCTGGCCTCGGCGTTGGCAAGGTCGCCGGCGACCTCCGGCCTCGAGGGTGCCTGGGGATGCGAAGGGTTCTTCGGGGAGGAGCCGGCGGGGTTGGACGAGGCCGCCTGGGCCGACCGCGGCACCCTGATGGCCCCGATGGCGCGGGCCCGCCCCGCGGGCCAGCCGGATGCCTCCCGTTCTCACCTGGGCAGGCTCGCCGCGCGCCTGCGTCTGGTCCGGACCTGAGCCCTGGGGCCCCGATGCGCAGCCTGTGGGTCTGTCTGAGAACCGCCTCCACCCAGCGCGTCGTGGAGATCGCGATCGAGCCGGATCGACCGGCAACGGAGCTGATCGAGGAGCTGGCTCGGCACGTCGGCCTCGCCCCCGGGGCGGAGGTCCTCTCCCTCACCCGGGGCTGCCGGCTCGACGCCTCGGGGGACGTCGCCGGCCTCGGCCTGCGCATGGGAGAGGAGCTGTGGCTG
>DASRBU010000177.1:0-7074 GCA_035653475.1 Candidatus Dormiibacterota bacterium
CCGAGCACGGGGTGCTTCCAGCTCTCCGCCAGCCGGCGCTCGTAGAGGTCGATGGCCAGCCGCCGCCCCTCCGAGGAGAGCCAGGCCTGGTCGCGGGTGACGGTGAAATGGAGGTCGGGGCGCCACTGGCCGCGGTTGAGCGAGGCCACCAGGGGCAGGTCGCACAGGGATACCCGGAATAGCTCCATGAGGTCAAGGACCAGGGGTGGGCTGGCGCTGCGCGGGCGATGGAAGAAGCCGAGCGCCGGCTCCAGCCCCACCACCAGGACCGCCTGCAGCACCGACCGGTAGAGGAGAGCGTAGAGGAAGCTGAGGGCGGCGTTGAAGCGGTCCCGGGGCGGCCGTCGGGAGCGCCCCTCGGGCCGCAGGCAGGCGTCGACCGAGGAGTGCAGGAGGTGGGGCAGGGCCTCGAAGTAGGCCCGGCCGGCCGCTCCCTCCAGCCCCCGCAGGCGCTCGGGGTCGTCGATCCCCTCCACCTGTCGGAGCGCCTCGCGGATGCGCTCCACCGGCTCCTGGACCCGGGCCCGGTCGGTGGCCGAGCCCCGGGTGGCCCGGAGCAGGAAGCGGAGCTGGCTCTCGATCTTGTGTGCCGCCAGTCGCCGGGCCAGGTGCAGGCAGAAGCCGGGGTCGCTCAGGGCGCCGTACTGGCGCAGCTTGCGCTGGACGCCCAGCCCCCCGCTGCTGAGGCAGCCGAGGTGGCGCCCGCCGCCGGTGATCCAGTGGATCGGCACTCCTTCGGCGCAGCAGAGGTGCAGGGCCTGGGTGGTGAGCTGGGCATGGCCGTGGATGACCAGGCCGGCGACCTCGCGGATGGGGAGTTGCCGCGGCTCCTGCTCCGGGATGCGGATCACGAGCCGGTCGCCCCGGCGCTGGACCTGGGCCTCCGGCTCGGTGACGTGCACCACCGCCCCCTCGGGGGCAGCGGGGAAGAGCCGCACCGGAGGCCGGTCGGGGTCGCGGGCCAGCCGTGCCTCCTCGGGCAGGCAGACCGGGGCCAGCGAGCAGTGAAGACAGCGCCGGGGCTGGTCGGTGACCGGCGGCCGCCGGGTGCTCGAGCGCAGCTCGGCCGCGCGGCGGAGGGCGGCCCGGACCTCGGCCCGTAGCCCCTCGTCCACCGGCACCCGGACCGTGACCCCGGAGCCGTGGTAGCGGACCCGCCCCTCGGCCACGGGCTGGCCCAGGGCCTCCTCCAGGAGCAGGGCATACGCCCCCACCTGGATCCGGTCGGCGGGCCAGGCCTGGGCCTGGCCGTCCCGGCCCCGGGCGCATCGGCCCCGCTTGTGCTCGTAGGCCACCCAGCCGCCCTCCCGCCGCCGAGCGGCGTCGACGCGCCCGTACAGCCCCAGGGCGGTGCTCTCCAGCTCGAGGTTGCGGATCTCGGTGGTGTCGGGGTCGCCGAGCCGCCGCTCGTGGGCCTCGCGGCCGGCCAGCACCCGCTCGTCGGCGATCCGGATCTCCTCCACCTCCTCCAGGTAGAAGAGCCGCTCGCAGTAGGCCAGCGCGTGCAGGGCCATGACCCGGGTCAAAGGCTCGCCGCCCTCCGCCCTCGGCTCCGACATCTCGCTCCACCTCCGTGCTCAGCCGGGCGGCGCGACCGCCACCCAGGCGTCGTCGTCCGGCGGCCGCCGGAAGGGCGCCCGACGGAACCTCCCCCACCGGGTCCGGGCCGAGCCCACGTGGTCGGCCCAGACCGGCAGCACCAGGTGGCCGTCGGGGTCGGGACGGAGCAGCCAGGCCCGCTCCAGGTCCGCCTCCCGCAGCGGCCGCACCTCGTCCACCAGGTGGCTGCTCTCGCCCAGGGAGAGGCCCCCGAAGCGGGTGACGGAGCCCCAGTCGGCCAGTGCCGCGGCCAGCCGCTCGGCCAGTGGCGGGTCGGCCACCTCCTCGGCCCCGGGGCGCACGAAGACCGCCAGCCGCACATCGCTGAGCAGCTCCTGGAGGTCGGGGCGCTTGTTGTCCCCCAGGCCGGGTGGGTGCCTGACGCTCTTGATCCGCCAGGCGGTGCGCACGACCAGGGAGCGGGCCGGCTCGCCCAGCGGGGCCAGCGCCAGCTCGGCGCCGGCGTGGGCCAGCCGGTCGGGCTCGCCCACCAGCGAGAGCAGCATCCCGTACACGGTCGAGGGCGGAGGCACGGGCAGGGTCTCCAGGTACTCCCGCGACTGCGGGACCCGGAAGGCCGCGATCGGGACCGAGACGAACAGCTCGACCATGGCCGTCATCCCGCCACCAGCCGCTTGACCTCCTCCACCGCCGCCCGGACGCTGGCGCCGACGTGGGCGCCGCGCTCCCGGAGCCGGGCGGCATCGACGCTCTCGGCCACCGCCCCGGCCACCCACAGCTCCTCCGCCGCCACGTCGCCCGCCTCGACCAGGTCCACCAGCCGGCGCAGGCGGACGGTCCCGTCCCCGTCCCGCTCGAAGGCGTAGAGGAGGCGGGGGGCGGGGTCGTCGGTCCAGCGCAGCACCAGTGACTCGGGCGAGAAGTCGAAGAGGAAGCGGGCGTGGTTGCCGGCCACCCGGCTCAGGTTGGCGATGGCGTCCAGCACCGCCAGCGCCCGCTCCCGCCGGTGGAGGTCGTCAGGGGTGAGGGCGAAGCCGTACTGGTAACGGGTGGAGTGGATCTCGGCCGCGTAGGGGACCGGGTCCTGGCCGGTGCGGCTGGCGGTGGGGGTGGCCCCGGGACTGGCGGCGTTGAAGGTCACGTCGCCCGGCCAGGGGTCGATGGACACCGCTCGGGTCACCTCCAGGCGGGCGCGGCGGGCGTCGGTGGTGCCCCGGGCCCGTCGCCGCTGGCGGCCCCCGGCCGGCTCCGTCGCCTCCTCCGGATTCGCCTCCTGGGCGGCCGCCCGGGCCGACATGAAGCCGAGCACGTCGTCGTCGATGAAGCTCCGACCGCCGTCGCCGAAGTGCTCGTCCTGCCAGGTGTGGCTGCGGGTCTCGTCCACCCAGGTGCGGTTGACCGGCAGCCCCTCCTCCTGCCAGCGCCGGCGGATGGCGGCCCGGATGGCCTCGGCCGAGACCGTGGTGTGCACCGCTCCCCGCCAGACCAGCTTCTGGAGGGTGGTGGTGTTGCCCTCGGTCTCGCCACGGTTGTTGGCGGCCACGCCCAGGGGGGTCAGGACCAGTCCGAACAGGTGCTTGCTCACGTCGATCACACTCCTTGAGAGGTCTGGGTCGCCGAGGTCTCGGCCGCCCCGGCGTCGTCCGACGGCTCGCCTCGGTAGCTGGCCAGGGCGAGCAGGGCCAGGTCCCGGCCCTCCCGCCAGCGCTGGCCCAGGAAGGGCAGGACCCGGGTCCAGGATCGCTGCAGGGTGGGCACCGAGCCGGCCCGGGCCCAGAGGTCGGTGACGCAGGCGCGGAAGTCGGCCTGGGTCTTGCAGCGGGCCAGCGCCGCCCGCAGCCGGTCGCGCTCGCCCTGGGCCAGTGACTCGAAGCTCAGCCCCTGGTGCCGAGCGCGCTCGCTCAACTGCCCCAAGCGGTTGCGCCAGGCCTCGTGGCAGGCCTGGACGAAGATCCGGGCCTCCGCCTCCGGGGTCACGGTCTCGTCGTTCAGCATCCGGTTCAACCCCCTGCTCTCGAATCCGATCACGTGCTGGCGCAAGCGCGGGTCGGCCGTCCAGGTGGCGAAGCCGTGCCACCAGGGCCGGCGGTGGAGCAGGTTCCCCGCCGCCAGCTCCGGCACCTGGGGCACGTCCAGCCAGGAGTCGCCGTCGGCGCGCCGCCGGACCTGCGGGGCCAGGTACCGACGGATGCGCCCGTAGCGCCGCAGCTGCTCCCGATCCGCCTCCCGGGTGCTCAGGACGTAAGCGCGAACCCGTTGCTGGGGCGACCAGGGAAGGGTGGTGAAGCCCAGCACCTGGCAGCCGGCGACCCCCATGAGGTCGCCCCGCTCGTCGGCGGCGCGCAGGACGAGGAAGCGCAGCGCCGCCTCGGCCGGGCCGGCCGTGCTCAGCTCCTCCAGCCCCACCGGGGACCAGCCCCGGGCATGCCGGGCGTAGCGCTCGAGGTCGTCGACCTCGGGCACCACCACCGCCGTGCGGTAGGTGCGAATCCCCTCCCGACGCCGTTGGTGGACCAGGAAGTAGCCGCAGCCGGCGGGACCGAAGCGCAAGGCCAGGGCCCGCCCGGGCGGCTCCTCCAGCGCGGTCGGCCCGGCGTGGACGTAGTGGCGGACCACGCCCCCGGGCAGCAGCCAGCCGGCCACCGGCTGGGGCCGCTCGGGGGAGAACCCCTCCCAGCGGAAGCGGTGGTCGGCGATGGGCCGGTACGAGATCGGCTGCTGCTGGCCCTCGACCTCGAAGACCTCGTTCCGGGCCGGCCCTCCCAGCTTCCGCGAGGTCGGGTGCTGGAGGAAGGTGTCGAGGAGGCCCTGGTGGAAGGCGCAGACCTCCGCCCGCCGGGCCTCGGGGTCGCCGAGCAGGGCCAGGCTCATCAGCCCTCCGGGCGTGATCGGGTAGGCGTAGTGGAAGAGGGAGGGAAAGAAGCCCTCGTCCCGCCACTCCAGCCGGACCGAGTCCCGATCCAGCCGCCAGCCCCCCAGCTCCCGCAGCGTCCGCGCCGCCGGGTCGCCCTCCGCCCGCTCCAGGGTCATCCAGAGGCCAGCCAGGCCGGCCCGGTGCAGCGTGGTCATACCCGGGTCGTGCAGGCCCACCTCCAGGCTGCCGCCCATCGACCTCACCTCCTCGTCCTCGGCGCCCAGCTGGCGCCCATCTCGGCCGAGTAGGCGATCCGGCCCGGGGGCGCGGCCAGCGCCGCCCCCACCAGGGGCCAGCCCCGATACTCGCGCTCGACCCCGGAGATGGGCATCGGGATCTCCCGCGACAGCGCCTCGGCCGTCCAGCGGCGTCGCTCCAGCCTCCGGACCTCCTCGGCGTCCTCGTGCCGGAGCACCCGGATGGTCTGCCCGGCCTCGCGGACCGGGCCGGGGAAGGCCCAGGGCAGCCCGTCCAGCAGCGGGCACTCGATGCTCCCTCGCCTCCCGTCGGCGGTGGGGAGGGCGAGGAAGGCCCGGGAGAGGTCGCGCTGCGAGCAGGGCTCCCCGCCCAGGGCCTCCAGCCAGCCCCGAGCCTCCCGGCGCCAGTCCCCGTGGCTCTCGGGCTCGTAGGGGTGGTCGTCCGGGGGCTCGACCAGGAGCGCCTCCCGGGTCTCGGGGCGGCCCGGGTCGAAGCGCCGGTTGAGCCGCCCCAGGCGCTGGATCAAGGCCGACACCGGGGCCAGCTCGCTGACCAGCAGGTCGGCGGAGATGTCCAGGGAGACCTCGCAGACCTGGGTCGTCACCGCCAACAGCGGCCCCGGGTCGGCGAAGGCCCTCATCACCTCCCGGTGGCGGAGGACGCGGTCCTGGTAGCGGAAGCGGCTGTGGTAGACGAGGGGGCGCAGGCCGGCCCCGGCCAGGCGCTCCGCCCCCGCCAGCGCCCGCTCGACCGTGTTCCGTACCCAGAGCACCTTGCCCCCTCGCTCCAGCACCCGCCGGGCCTCGGTCAACGCCACCTCCTCATCGACGGGCCGCAGCCGGTAGCGGCGGCCCTCCTCCAGCTCCGGCGGTCCCTCCACCTCCTCCAGCGACCGGCCGGCCGCCGCCGCGGCCGCCCGGAGCGCCTGACGGCGCCGGGGCGGGAGCGAGGCGGTCATGACCAGGACCGGGGCCCGGAAGCCGGCGATGAAGCGGCAGAGGGTGGCGAACAGCCGCTCGTCGTACTGGTGGGCCTCGTCGAAGACGAAGGCGGCGTGGGCCAGGGCCCCCACCGCCGCCGAGGGGGCCCAGTGGTTGTGCAGCAGACCCAGGACGGCGTCCACGGTGCAAGCGGCCACCTGCGGCCACCAGAGCCCCAGGGCCCGAGCGGCCCGGGCCGCCTGCTCGATCCGCTCCTCCGGCCCCTCGTCGCCGTTGGCGAGCAGGGAGAGGTCGACCTCGGCGTGGCTGTGCAGCAGCCGTGACTCCGGCGGCGAGTCGTGCAGGTAGTCGAGGAAGCCCTGGGTGGCGGTGCCCATGGTCGGGTAGCAGAAGAAGAGCTTGCGGCCCGCCGCCCGCGCCGCCGCCCAGCGATAGGCGGCCACGGTCTTGCCGCTGCCGCAGCCGGCGTGGACCACGGTCACCTCGGCCGAGCTGGCCGCCACCGCCTCCTGGAAGGGCCGGAGAGGTCGGCCCTCCAGCCGGGCGGCGACGATCGCGACCAGCTGCTCCGCGGGGCAGCCCCGCGCCACCGCCCCCAGCGCCTCCTCCAGGGCAGCGCCCCCGGCCTTTCGGGTCGAGGCCAGGAGGTCGGCCGCCATCAACACCGCCCGCACCAGGGCGGCCAGGCGCCGGACCTCAGAGCCCGGCCCTCCCAGCGCCGTATCCATCTCCTCCAGCGCATCCCGGCAGTCGAGGAGGAAGGAGCGATCGTCGAGGTCCAGCTCCCGCGCGCAAAGGGCCGGGGGCTCGGCCAGGCCGAGGCATCGGGCCATCTCGCGGGTCAGGGCGGCCATGTCCTCGTGGTCGAGCAGCAGGGTCATCCGAGCCGAGCGACAGCAGTCGGACCAGCCCAGGTCCTGGCCCTGACGGAGCTTCAGGTGGTGCCCGGCGACCGCGCACCGGGTCGCCACCCGGACCGGCTCCTCGCAGCCGGAGAAGAGCCAGGCCCCCAGCGGCCCGGCCGGGGAGAGCAGCCACAGGCCCAGATGCTCGTGGCGGTGGGCCTGGCAGCCCTCCAGCTTCCCCCGGACCAGGAGCTGGAAGTGGTCATTGGCCTTGCCCAGGTCATGGGCGAAGGTGGCCCGGGCCACCGCCGCCGCCAGGGCCGGGAACCAGGTCGAGCGGAGGCCGGCGAACCGGAGCAGCTGCTCCCCCGACTGCTCCACCAGCCCCCGGCCCGCCTCCCAGGCCAGCCGGGTGTGCTCGACCAGCAATTGTGGCGCCTCACGATCTCGCGGTGACTTCGCCCACAGGCGCTCAAAGCGGGTCATCGCGCCGGCACCATGAGGCCGCAGCCGAAGCGGCGGCGGCCGCCCAACCCCCGCTCCTGGAGGCGGAGCGAGCCCTCCGGGTCGAGCCCCCGGACCACCACCGCGTAGCCCACCACCTCCCGATCCCGGA
>DASRBU010000178.1:0-14751 GCA_035653475.1 Candidatus Dormiibacterota bacterium
GCTGGTGGTCCCCACCGGCCAGATGATCCGGCTCCGGCTGACCAGCCAGGACGTGATCCACTCCTGGTGGGTGCCGGCCATCAGCGGCAAGACCGACGCCGTGCCCGGCTACCAGAACTACGCCTGGTTCGAGATCGACCAGCCGGGCGAGTGGCGGGGCGAGTGCGCGGAGCTGTGCGGCACCGGCCACTACTCCATGCAGATCCGGGTCAAGGCGGTGCCCCCCGACCAGTTCCAGGCCTGGGTGCAGCAGCAGCTGGCCCAGCAGCACGCCGCCTCCCCCTCCCCCACCCCCTGAGCCCCCGGCCTCAGCCCCGACCGCCCCGACCCCGATCGCCGACCGGGAATGCGGCCGCGGCCTCCAGGGGCACGGCGACGCTGACCGTGGTCCCCCGTCCCAGCCGGGAGCGGATCTCCAACCGGGCGCCGAGGCCGCCGGTCCGCTCCCGGAGGTTGCGGAGGCCCCATCCCTCCTCCGTCGCCTCCCCCGGGTCGAAGCCGCGTCCGTCGTCGGCCACCTCCAGCACCGCCCACCCCTGCCGCTCCCGGAGGTCGATCCGGCAGGAGGTCGCCCGGGCGTGGCGGACGACGTTGGAGAGCAGCTCCCGCGTCATCTGCACCAGGTCGGGGGCGCGGGGGGCGAGCGCGGCCGCCAGCCGGCGGTCGGTCTCGACGGTCATCTCGACCCCCGACTCGCGCTCCGCCTCGGCCGCGAGGTCGCGCAGGGCGGCCTCCAGCCCCCGCCCGGCCAGGACGCCGGGACGGAGCCCGAAGATGTAGTTACGCAGATCCCGGATCACCTCGTCGATCTGGTCGACGGCGGCGTCCAGACGTTGCCTCAGGCGCGGGTCCTCCGTGGTCGAGGCCGCGCCCTCCAGGTTCATCCCCACCGCGAACAGGGCCTGGATGGCTCCGTCGTGCAGCTCCCGGCCGATGCGCTCCCGATCCTCGGCCAGGGCCAGGCGGCCCAGCTCCGCCTGCACCCGCTCGTAGTCCAGGGCGATCGCGGCCTGGGCGGCGAACAGCTCGAGGTGGCGGAGGCCGGAGGAGGCGAAGGCCGCTCCTCCCACCTGGTTGCCCACCAGCAGACCGCCCAGCCGGCGCTCGCCGGCCGCCAGCGGCACCAGCACCACGGGTCCCAGGCCGGCCGCGCTGGCCAGGGCTTGCAGGGCGGCCCGGGTCCGGTCGTCCGAGTCCGGACCCGGCCCCGCGGCCTCGAGCCGGATCGGGGCCGGGGTCTGCTCCACGAGGCGCAGGCCGAGGAGCCGATCCGCACCGTCTCCGTCTGCCGCCCGCACGATACCGTATCCCTCGCCGTCGGCCAGCAAGACCGCGGCCAGGTCGGCGTCCACCAGCGTCCTGGCCTGGGTCGTCATCGTCTCCAGCAGAGCCGGGCGGCCCCGGCCCTGGAGGACGGCCTGGGCCACCTCCAGGGCGGCCTGAAGGCTTTGCTCGGTACGTCGGCGCTCGGTGGCGTCGCGGGTGACCGCGGAGTAGCCGCGGAGGAGCCCGGCTTCGTCCAGGAGGGGGGCGACCACGGCGTTGGCCCAGAACCGCGAGCCGTCGCGGCGCAGCTGCCAGCCCTCGTCCTCGGCCCTGCCTCGGCTGCGGGCCTGCCCCAGCAGCGCCTGGCCCCGGTCGGCGGCCTCGGCCGGATAGAGGGCGGCGAGAGGTCGGCCCAGGATCTCCTCGTCCCGGTGGCCGTAGATGCGTTCGGCCCCCGGGTTCCAGCTCGCCACCCGGCCTTCGGCGTCGAGCATGAAGATGGCGTGGTCGCTGACCCCGTCCACCAGGCGTCGGTGCCGCTCCTCCGCCTGCCGGAGCCTGGCCTCGGTTCGGTGGCGCTCCGACACGTCCCGCACCGCGGCCACGACCAGGAGACGACGCCCCAGCCGGACCGGCCCCAGCGAGATGTCGGCCGGAAACTCGCTGCCGTCCTTGCGGCGGACGTGGATGTCGAGGTGGGTGCCCATGGGCCGAGGGGCGGGGCCGGACTCGTAGTAGCGTCGCCGATGGTGGATGTGCTCGGGGCGAGCCGCGGCCGGGACCAGGACCTCGATGGGGCGACCGATCAGCTCCTGGCGGACATAGCCGGACATGGCCTCCGCCTGCTGGTTCAGGAACGCGATCCGGCCGTCCCGATCGGTCACGAAGATACCGTCCGGCATGGCCTCGAGGAACTCCTGGAAGGCCACCGTCGCGTCCACTCCACGACGATCATACGAGCGCCCGGTGGGCGCCCCGGACGAGGGATCGCCCTCGGCCGAGGGCGACCCGAGCCGTCCCGGCGATCGGGTCAGCGCATGCGCCAGAGCACGGGCGGCGGCCCCGCCGGCCGCAGCTCGGTGTCGTCGTAGCGGTAGGTGAGCCGGCTTCGGACCTCGACCACGCCGTCCACCTGCCTGCTCATGCGCGCGATGAGCTGGGCGTCCGAGCGGCGGTCGACCTGGCCCGAGAGGTGCACCACCCCGTCGTGGACCTCGACCTCGACCGGTTGCGGGTCCAGCAGCAGGGTCCGCAAGATCAGGTCCTCGACGATCTGGTGGCGGATCTCCTCGTCGTCGCGGACGAACACCGAGAGCAGATCGCAGCGGCTGACGATGCCCACCAGCTGCCCCGCCTCGTTCACCACCGGCAGGCGCTTGACCCCGTGGTGGTGCATGAGACGAGCCGCTTCCCAGATCGGAGCCTGAGGTTCGACGGTGACGGCCGGGGCCGTCATCAGCTCGGCGGCGGTGGTGCCGGCGGCCTTGCCCTCGCCGCGTCGGAAGAATCGTCGCCGCGGCTCCGTGCCCGCCCGCTCCTCCTTCAGGAGCAGGTCGGCCTCGGAGACCACCCCCACCACGCGCCCGGTGGGCTCCGCCACGGGCACGGCGCTGATCCCGTGCTGCCGGAGGCGCACCACGATCTCCTTGAAGCCCGTCTCCGGGCCGACCGTCACCACCGGGCTCGTCATCACGTCGCTGACGCGGGTTCGCTTCATCGCTCTCGCCTCCACACCGATCTCTCGACCACGTTCACCATCCTCACCTTCCCTCGGATCGGGGCGGGTGACCAATGTCGAAGGGCCCGGATCGGACCAGACCTTCGTCCATCCCGGCACCCCTCAGGCAGCGAGCAGTCGGGACATGACGTTGAGCCCCAGCTCCATGCCCGTCCAAGGGGCCCCGGCGTGGAACGGACGCCCGCTCTGGAAGCGCCAGGGCAGGTACCAGCCCAGCAGGCGCTTGCCCAGGCGCCAGGCCGGGGACATCCCCACCCGGTAGCGCCGGACCAGCTCCTGGCGCACCTCGACCGGCGCCTCGGGCCGGCCCGTGGCTCGGAGCGGAACCTGGGCGAAGATGGCCGTGTCGAGCTGCTCCATCACGCACATGCTGGTGGGGTCGAATCGGGCCTCGGTCGACTTCCCCATCACTTCGGCGGCGATGAGCTCGGCGGCGACGTCGGCCTGGAGCAGGGCCAGGAAGGCCTGCTTGACCGGGAAGTCGGCGGTGTCGCCGACCGCGTACACCTCGGGATGACCGGGGAGGCGCCGGCTGGCCTCGTCGGTGGCCAGGAAACCGCGATCGTCCGCCTCCAGCCCGGCGTAGGTGGTGGCGGCGGCGTAGGGCGGGAAGGAGACCAGGAGGTCGTACCCCAGCCGCTGGTCGTCGGCGAACACCACCCGGCCCGGCTCGACGTGGTCCACCACGTAGCCGCGGTGGCCGGTGATGCCGCGGCGCGCGAACTCGGCCTGCACCATCGTGTCCAGGCGAGGTCCGAAGGCCTGCACGTAGCCGGTCTCGTAGGTGGTCCAGGTCAGGTCGGCGCCCTCGCGCGCCCCCCGGCGCCGCAGCCAGGTGTCGAGCATGAAGACGATCTCGTAGAGCGGACCGGAGCAGCGGTTGCCCGGCGGTACCAGGAAGAGGACCCGACGTCGCTCACCCGACCCGGTCGCCTCCGCCAGCCGGGCGAAGGCGCCCCGCAGCCGGAGCAGGTCCTCGACCGTCCAGATCGTGTGCCCGTGCTGGGCCAGGCCGGGGACGTCCTCGGGCCGAGTGGTCGCCCCCGTGGCCAGGACCAGGAAGTCGTAGGAGAGGCGCAGTCCCCCGCCCCGGACCCGTCGCCGCTCGGGGTCGATCTCGCGGACGTGGCCATCGAGGAAGGTGATGCCGCGCCGCCGGGCCGGCCCGGCGATATCGACCCGCAGCCGCTCCGGATCCAGGCCGAAGGGCACATAGATGGTATTGGGCTTGAAGAGGAACCGCGGCTCGTCGCTGACCAGGGTGAGGTCGGCGCGATCCCCCAGTCGCATGGCCAGGAGGTAGGCGGCCTCCAGGCCGCCGAAACCGCTCCCCAGGATCGCCACGTGTGGTCTCGCTGTGGTCATGACACCAGCTTGGGGCGGGGTGGCCCTGACCGGCCAGGGCGCCTGGTCCCGGAGATCCCATGCCACAGGACCCCGGAGGGAGCGGTCCGACGCGCCCGAAACCGGCTGCCGCACCGGGAGCCGCGGTCCCCGATGCACCGCCATCGCGCCGATCGGCCCGGGCTGACCGGGCTGGGGCGAAGGTGGAGCGGCGGGAGCGCCGGTGGCCGGCCCGGCCGGCGCTTCGCGGTCAGCCACGGGCGGAGCCGCCTGAGACGCTCCTGGAGCGAGGGCGGGCCGGATGGGCCAGAGCTGGAAGACGGACCCCGGCCGCGGCTTGTGGCATGCTTTGTCGGGATGGCCGAGATCAGGCTCCAGCGGGTCTACGGCTCGGACGCTGGCCACCCGGGCATGCGGGTGCTGGTCGACCGGGTGTGGCCACGGGGGGTCAAGAAGGAGGACCTGCGGCTGGACCACTGGTTCCGCGAGCTGGGCCCCTCGGACCAGCTGCGGAAGTGGTTCGGGCACCGCCCGGAGCGGTGGCCGGAGTTCCAGCGTCGGTACCGCGAGGAACTCTCCGATCCCGCCCGGCGGCCCCTGCTCGACCAGCTGGTGGAGCTGGCCCGGCGCGGTCCGCTGGTCCTGCTCTTCGGAGCCGCGGACGAGGAGCGCAACCAGGCGGTGGTGCTGCGCTCGGTGCTGGAGGAGCGGCTGCGGAGCTGAGCGCCGGAGCACCCCGGTCGGGGCCGGGACGGCCCTCCTTGCAGCCGCTGTACGAGGCCCCGGGGCTGCCCGCCTACCAGCTACCGGCGGAGCTGGCTCGCGCCTACGGCGGCCCCCTGGGCTTCCCCGAGCGTCGGCTCCTGGCCAACTTCGTGGCCTCGATCGACGGGGTGGTGGCCAGGCATCGCGAGGACCGCTCACCCGGCTCCGCGATCGGGGGCGACAGTGAGGCCGATCGCTTCGTCATGGGCCTGCTGCGCGCCTGCGCGGAGGCGGTGCTGGTCGGGGCCGGCACCCTGCGCGCCGCCCCGGGTCACCGCTGGACGCCCGACCACGTGTACCCGCCCGGGGCCGCCGCCTTCGCCGAGCTTCGGCGCCGCCTGGGCCTGGCGCCGGTGCCCCGCCTGGTGGTGGTCAGCGGGCGCGGGGAGCTGGACCCCGCACATGCCGGGCTCGAGGGGGGCGCCCTGGTGCTCGCCGGCGCCGCCGGAGCCCGGCTGCGGGGCCGCCTGCCGGCCGGCAGCGCTCTCGTTGTCCTCGGCGACCGGGCGGAGCTGGACGGGGCCCGGATGCTGGACGCCCTCCGGGCCGAGGGCCACCGGGTCGTGCTCACCGAAGGGGGGCCACACCTGCTCGGCTCGCTGCTGCGGGCGGGGGCGCCGGATGAGTTGTTCCTCACCCTCTCCCCTCGGCTGATCGGGCGTGGGGGGCCAGGGCCGGCCCGGCTCGGGCTGGTGGAGGGCGGCCGGCTGGGCCTCGACCGCCCGCTGCCGGCGAGGCTCCTCAGCCTGCGCCGGCACGGCTCCCACCTCTTCCTCCGCTACGAGCTGGGGTCGGGGACGGCCGGCTGAGCGGGCTCATCCCGGCCGCGAGCGCTCCCGGCCCACGTTGGCCACCAGCAGCGCCACCACCGTCACCAGGTAGACCTGGCCCATGAGCGCCTCGGTCACGGCCAGCATGCGGCCCAGGTCCCCGCCCGGGGTGAGGTCTCCGTAGCCGACGGTGGTGAGGGTGACGTAGCTGAAGTAGAGGTCGTCGAGGCCGGTGGCGGCGGTGCCGGAGGCGAAGAAGGGGGCGGACGCGGCCGTCGCCACCAGCGCGTAGAGGCCGGCGAACACGAACCCGACCAGGAGGTAGACGCAGACCGCCCCGACCACGGTGGCGACGCCGATGCGCGGTTGCCGCGCGACCCGCACGGCGATGGCGACGGGCGCGGTCAGGAGCAGCAGCACCAGGGCCGACTCGTACGCCAGCCGGGAGAGGCGATCGAGCGGCTCGAGGCCAGAGGAGACCGCCCCCAGCAGCGCGATCGCGATCGGCCAGGCCAGGGCCAGCATCCAGCGTCCGGGCAGGGCGGCGACTTTCAGGGCGAGCGCGACCATGGCTCCGACCAGGACCAGGCTCGCCGACCTCCCCCAGCGCTGGTCCCCCAGCAGACCGAAGGAGAGGATGGCGGCGACGATCAACAGCAGCAACGCGCCGTAGCGGTCCGGCGCCCACAGGTGCCGGAGCCGGAACGCGTCCCTCCGGGATGCTCGGGGTGGCTCGCGCGTCGCCGGCTTCACGCCACGACCTCGAACCGAACCTAGGCCCTGGAGGGCGCGGCCGCCCGGCGCCGGCAGCGCCGGGCGAGACGAATCCCCGGGCATCGGACCGGAGCCCGGTGGCGGGAGCGGGGGCCGGCACCCGACAATACCCCGCCATGGGGCAGGACATCGCCGCCCATCTGGCCTTCCTCTACGGTCGCGAGCGGGCCCGGGAGCTGGAGCCCCGGCTGCGACGCCTGCTCGGAGAGCACGCCGGCCGGCCGGGAGGCGGGGGCCGGCGCCGGACGCCGACCGAGCGCGACGTCATCCTGATCACCTACGGCGACCAGGTCCGCCGGCCGGGCGAGCCGCCGCTGCGCACGCTGGCCGCCTTCCTGGAGGACCATCTGGAGGGGGTCGTGAGCGGTGTGCACCTGCTGCCCTTCTTCCCCTCCTCCTCCGACGACGGCTTCGCCGTGATCGACTACCGAGAGGTCGATCCCGCGCTCGGCGCCTGGGACGACGTCGAGCGCATCGGCCGCCGCTTCGACCTGATGGTCGACGCCGTGTTCAACCACGTCTCCGCCCGGAGCCGCTGGTTCCAGGGCTTCCTGGCCGGGGAGCCCCGCTACCGGGACTGGTTCATCGTCGTCGATGGCGACCCCGACCTGAGCCAGGTGGTGCGACCACGTGCCCTCCCCCTCCTCACCCGCTTCGACACCGCGCTCGGCCCCCGCCGCGTGTGGACCACGTTCAGCCCCGACCAGGTCGACCTGGACGTGCGCAACCCCGAGGTGCTCCTGGCCCTGATCGAGGTGCTGCTCTTCTACGTGGCCCGGGGCGCGAAGCTGATCCGGCTGGACGCCATCGCCTACCTGTGGAAGGAGATCGGCACCCCCTGCATCCACCTGCCCCGGACCCACGGGGTGGTGCGGCTGCTGCGATCGGTCCTGGATGAGGTGGCAGCACACGTCCTCCTGGTCACCGAGACCAACGTGCCCCACCTCGACAACGTGTCCTACTTCGGCGACGGGACCGACGAGGCCCAGCTGGTCTACAACTTCGCCCTGCCCCCGCTGCTGCTCCACGCTCTGGCCACCGGCGATGCGCGCCACCTTTCCCGCTGGGCGGCGTCGCTCCGGGTGCCACCCGGCGGGGCCACCTTCCTCAACTTCCTGGCCTCGCACGACGGCATCGGGCTCAACCCGGTACGCGGCCTCCTCGACGAGGAGGAGATCGAGGCCCTCTGTCGGCGTGCCCTGGCCCACGGCGGCTTCGTCTCCGACAAGGACGACGGGCGGGGCTCACGGAGCCCCTACGAGCTGAACGTCAACTACTTCGACGCCCTCTCCGACCCCGGCGCGGCCGAGCCGCTTCGGACCCAGATCGACCGCTTCCTCGCCGCCCACGCGGTCATGCTCTCGCTGGCCGGGGTGCCGGCCCTCTACTTCCACTCCCTGTTCGGCTCCCGGGGCGACCGGGCCGGGGCCGAGGCCAGCGGCATCCCTCGCCGTATCAACCGGCAGAAGCTGGTGCTCGAGGATCTGGAGCGGGAGCTGGCCCACCCCGGGTCGCTGCGCTCGATGGTCCTGAAGGGGCTCGCCGACCTGCTGGCCCGGCGTCGGGCCAGCGCCGCCTTCCACCCCGCCGGCGGCCAGCGGGTGCTGGACCTCGACCCTCGGGTCTTCGCCCTGGTCCGGACCTCACCCGACGGGCGCGAGTCGGTGCTCTGCCTCCACAACCTCTCCCCGGAGTGGGTCGCGGTGCGGGTGCCGCCGGGGGAGGTCCGGATCGGGTGCGGCGCCGAGCTGGTGCTCGGCCCCTACCAGGTTCGCTGGGCCGGTTCGACCGGCGAGGGCGGGCGGCCCGCGCCGGCCGGCGGCCGGTAGCCGTCGGAGGCCCGGCGGCCGCCACCGGACGGCGCGGTCGGGCACCGGGTCACCAGGTCACCGGCAGCTCGTGCAGGCCGCCCGTGAGCACGTCCGAGCGGACTCGGAGCCGTTCCACCGGCACCGCCAGGCGCAGGGTCGGGAAGCGGGGGACGAGCCGCTCGAACACCGCCCGCAGCTCGAGGCGGGCCAGCGGCGCCCCGATGCAAAAGCGCGGACCATGGCCGAAGGCCAGGTGGGGATTGGGATGGCGGCCGACCTGGAAGCGGTCGGGGGAGTCGAAGGCCCGGGGGTCGTGGTTCCCAGCCCCGATGTCCAGCAACACCGCCTCGCCGGCGCCCATGCTCACGCCGCCGATCTCGACCTCCTCCCGCGGATACCGGGGTAGGCCGCCACCGCCGGTGACCGAGGCGCGCAGGATCTCCTCGACCGCCGTGGCCACCAGGGACGGGTCTCGGAGCAGGGCCCGGTGCTGGTCGGGGTTGGTGAGCAGGAGTAGGGTGCCCAGGTCGATGCGCACCACCGTGGTCTCGTGGCCGGCGAAGAGCAGCATCGCCGCCAGGAAGGCGATGCGGTCGTCGGAGAGCGAGCCCCCCTCGGCCGCGCAGAGGCCGGAGATGACGTCGTCCCCGGGGCATCGCCGCTTGCGGGCCACCAGCTCGCGCATGTACCCGACCAGGCCGGTGATCGCGGTCTGGGCCCGTTGCCGATCGTGCAGGTCGGCCATGTCGCGCGACCAGCTCCGGAAGCGCTCGCGGTCCTGGCCGGGCACGCCCAGCAGCTCGCAGATCACCAGCACCGGGAGCGGGAAGGAGAGGGCCTGGTGCAGGTCCAGGGGAGGCCCGGCCCGCGCCATCGCCTCCAGCAGCTCGTCGACCAGGGTCTCCACCCGTGGTCGCAGGGCCTCCATGCGCCGGGCCGAGAAGAAGGGGGTGAGCAGGGCGCGCATGCGGGCGTGGTCCTCCCGCTCGGTCGCGTAGGCCTGGAGCGGTCCCCCGAACAAGGCCGAGTCGCTGATGCGGGGGGCGTGCTCCGGGTCGGGATGCGAGCGCCCGAGCCGGGCATCGTTCAGGAGCTGTTTCACCTCCGCGTAGCCGGTCACGTACCAAGCCTGGTCGCCGGTCAGGGTGCGGATCCTGGTCACCGGGTGGCGAGCCTGCAGCTCCCGCACCGCCGGCGGTAGGGCCAGGGGGTCGGGCTGGGGGAAGGGCATCGAGGGCAACGCGGTGGGTTGGGTCATGGCGGTCTCTTTGTTGATTTCATTGTGTACATAGCATCATAAACAAGGTTGCCGGTACGCTCGTGCTCGCCCATGCAGACCGCGCTCGCGGGCGGCCGGCGTCTGCAGCGCGCACAGCGTCGCGAGCAGATCCTGGCCGCGGCCACCGAGGCCTTCGCCCGGGCCGGGTTCGCCGGCACCGGTCTCGACGACGTGGCCGCCGAGGCCGGCGTCAGCCGTGTCATCCTCTACCGGCACTTCGCCTCCAAGGCCGATCTCTACCGCTCGGTGCTCGAACGGGCGCGCCGGCGCCTGGCCGCGGCCGCGGGCGAAGGGCCCTACACCCCGGCCAGCGTGGATGCGCTGGTGAGGGCCGCCGCCGAGGACCCGGCCGGCTTCCGGCTGCTCTTCCACCACGCGGCCCGGGAGCCGGAGTTCCGGGAGGACATCGACCGCTTCCGAGCCGAGGTGGTGGCCGTGGCCCACCGCCTGCTCGCGGACACCATCCCCGACCCCGCCTGGGCGGCGTGGGCGGCACGGCTGACGCCCACGGTGGCGGTGGAGGCGATCATCGCCTGGCTCGACGTGGGCCAGCCCGACCGCGAACGGGTGGCGGCCATGATCAAGGAGGCCGTGGCCGCGATCGTCCAGGCAGCCCGGGTGGGGACCGCGTCCGAGCCGGAGGCGGTGGGGCCGGAGCCCGGCGGCCCACCCGCCCGCCCCCGGTCGTAGGCTTGGAGCGTGGCCACGCTCGCCGATCTCAGCGTGCTGGACGGGGAGGGCCGCGCGGTCAGGCTGCGCGACCTCGTCTCCCATCGCCCCCTGCTCCTCTGCTTCCTGCGCCACTTCGGTTGAACCCACTGCAAGGCCACCGCCGTGCGGGTCCGCGGCAGGCTGGACGAGATCCGCGCCCGGGGGGCGGATCTCGCCTTCGTCGGCAACGGGACGCCGGCCCAGGCCCGGGCCTTCCGGGCCCGCTACGCGCCCGAGGTCGAGGTCTACACCGACCCCGGCCGGGACCTCTACCGGGCGGCCGGACTGCGCCGGAGCGTGGCCGGCACCCTGAGCCCCAGGAGCCTGCTGGCGGGGCTCCGCGACACCCTGGCCGGCCACCTGCAGACCTCGGTGCAGGGCGATCCCTTCCAGCTCGGGGGGCTGCTCGTCCTCGCCCCCGGCGGCGAGGTGCGCCTGGTGCAGCGCTTCCGGGAGGCCGCCGACCGCCCCGACCTGGAGGCCGCCCTGGCCGCCCTCGGCCCCGACCCCTCCTGAGCCGGGATCAGCCCGCGTCCCCGAGACCCAGCTCGGCCAGGACGCCGCTGGACCGCAGCGCTCGCACCGCCGCCCCCCGGTGGCTCCAGCGGTCCTTCTCCGTGGCCGGCATCTCGGAGAAGGTCCTCTCGGCCTCCGGCACCAGGAACATGGGGTCGTAGCCGAACCCTCCCCCGGGCCGGGGCTCGACGATCTCCCCCTCGCAGCAGCCGGTGAAGACCCGGGTGGGACGGCCGGGCACGGCCAGGGCCAGCGCGCACACGAAGCGCGCCCGCCAGGGCCGCGGCAGACCGGTGAGCCGCTCCAGCACGATCCGGTTGCGCTCCGCCTGGGTGGGGGCCAGGCGCGCGGAGCGGATCCCGGGGAAGCCGCCGAGCGGCTCGATCTCCAGGCCGCTGTCGTCGCCCAGCGCCGGCAGGTCGGTTCGGGCGGCCACCGCCTCGGCTTTGAGGATGGCGTTGGCCGCGTAGGAGTCGCCGTCCTCGGCCACCTCGGGCGCCACCGCCTCCAGCTCGACCGCCAGCCCGGTCAGCAGCCGGCGATACTCGCCCACCTTCCCCGGGTTGGCCGAGGCGATGGCGAGGCGCGGGGGGAGGTCGCGACCGTCCCTCATCCCAGAGTGGCGATGGCCCGCTTCTGCAGCGTGATCAGCTCGCGGATGCCTCGGGCCGCGAGGGCCAGCAGCTCGTCCAGCTGCTGGTGGCTCAGGGGCTCCTTCTCCGCCGTCGCCTGCAGCTCGATGAAGCGACCGTCCTCGGCCATGACCACGTTCATGTCGGTATGCGCGAGGAAGTCCTCGGTGTAGTCGAGATCCAGGCGCGGCTCGCCGTCGACCACCCCCACGCTGACGGCGGCGACGTAGTGTCGGATGGGGTTGCCGGTGATCAGCCGGGCCTCCTGCATGCGGCGGACGGCCTGGTACATGGCCACGAACGCGCCCGTGATGGAGGCAGTCCGGGTGCCGCCGTCGGCCTGGAGCACGTCGCAGTCCAGGGTGATCGTGCGCTCGCCGAGCATCCGCATGTCGACCGCGGTCCGCAGGGAGCGCCCGATCAGGCGCTGGATCTCATGGGTGCGCCCGCCGATGCGCCCGGTGCTGGCCTCCCGCTGGCTCCGGTCGTGGGTGGCGCGGGGGAGCATGGCGTACTCGGCGGTCACCCAGCCCAGGCCGCTCCCCCGGCGGTGGGGGGGTACCCGGTCCTCCACGCTGGCCGTGATCCACACCCGCGTGCGGCCCATGGAGACCAGCGCCGAGCCCTCGGCGTGGACGTTGACGCCCAGCCGGATCTCGACTGGACGGAGCTGGTCAGGCCGCTCGCGGCCGTCGGGTCGGGGCATCCTGCGATCCTAGCGCCCCGACAGCCTCAGGGCCAGCGCCGCCCCCTCCCAGAAGACCCAGAGGGGGATGAACATGATCAGCGGCGTGATGGGGTCGGCCCCCGGCGTCATCAGGTTGGCCAGCAGACCGAGGGCCAGGACCCAGTACAACCGGTGGCGGTACAGCCAGCGCGAGTCGATGATCCCCATGCGCCCGAGCGCGTAGAGCACCACCGGCAGCTCGAAGACGAGCCCGAACCCCAGGCAGATGAGCAGGATGAAGCTGAAGAGCTGGCTGATGTCGGGCAGGTAGCGCAGCTCGATGGGGGCGAAGAACCCGGGGAAGGTGAGGATCTTGATGAAGATGGGGAGGGCGAAGAGGGCGGCGGCCACCCCGCCCAGGAAGAAGAGGTAACTGAAGAACACGAGCGGGAAGAAGATCCGCTTCTCGTGCTGCAGCAGCCCGGGGCTCACGAACCACCACATCTGCCAGAGGATGACCGGGGCGGCGACCAGGATGCCCACGTAGAAGGCCAGGCGCAGGCCGAACATGAAGCCGCCGGTGACGTTCAGGAAGATGGCCTGCTGGAGACCGGCCCGGTGGAGGAGGAACTCGAACTCCTGGTGCCAGAAGGCGTAGGCGACGACCGTGCCCACCGCCCAGGCGATGATCGAGATGATGAGCGCACGCCGCAGGTCCTCGAGGTGCTCGACGACCGTCATCTGCGCCTCGGGGTCCCGGCGGCGGGGCTGGCGCGAGCCCCGGCCGAGCAGGGCCATGATCTCCGGCGTCTAGCCCTTGGCCTCGGGCTCGGTCCTCGCCGCTTGCGCCGGCTCGGTCGTGGTGGTCGAAGCCGTGGCCGTCGGGGCCTTGGTGGTGCCGGGATCGCTCCCCGATCCCCGGGTTTCATCGATCGCGCTCCGCATCTCCTCGCTCAGCTCATTCGAGGTCTTGCGGAACTCCCTGATCCCCCTTCCCAGGGCACCCCCGAGCTCCGGGAGCTTACCCGGACCGAAGATGATCAGCACGATGACGAGGAGGACGACGAGCCACAGCGGGTGGAAGCCAAATGGCATCGCTCAGGAACCTCCAGCTGATTATACGGACGGGGATACACCGGCCGAACCGGGTCACGCGCGCCTCACCTGCACGCCAACGATCGTATCCGAGGGCGTCAGCTTGTCGACGACGTCGAGGCCCCGACTGACGGTCCCGAAGCGGTTGTAGTCCAGGCTGGGATTCCCGCCCGGCCACGCCTGCTTGAGGATGAAGAACTGCGACCCGCTGATCCGCCCGTCCGGGAACCTGGCCATGCCCAGGGACCCCGGGGCCCAGCCGCCGCCGGCGCCGGGCTCGGGGGGCAGGTCGTACCCGGGCCCACCCCGCCCGTCGCCGAGGGGATCGCCGGTCCGGATGACCCAGCTGCGGTTGTCGAAGAAGTGCAGCCGGTCGAAGTACCCGTGCACGGCGAGCACGACGAAGTTGTTGACCGTCTGCGGAGCGGACCGGGCCAGGAGGTCGACGGTGAACGACCCTTTGGTGGTCCGGATGGTCGCCTGGTAGGAGGCCGAGGGGTCGATGCACATCGGCGGCGGGGCCGCGTAGTGGCCGGGCGCCAGCTGCTCGGCGGTCGCGCATCGGGCGAAGGGACCGTTCGGATGGGGGGCCAGTAGCCAGCCCGTGGCGGCGCCTGCGGCCAGCACGGTCGCGATCACGACCGCGCTGACGGCCAGCGCCGGCAGGGGGCGCATCGGTCGGGCGGAGGTCTCCGTCCCGTCAGGAGACGGTTGGGCGCGTCGGGTTGCCACGGGTTACCAATGTTGCCAGGCCGGCCGGCGTGGGCGTCGAGCGGCCGTGGCGCCGTGGCCCCTGCCCGGCCCCTACCGCTCCACCGGGCGGTCGAGCGGCGAGGCCCGCCGCCGCTCGGCCCGCCGGCTCGAGGCGCGCACCACCAGCCGGAGCTGGAGGATGCGGGCGGCCCCAACGGCGAAGGTGATGACCACCCCGGCCACCGCACCGCACAGGATCGCCGCCCCCAGCGGCAACCTGCCGGAGAAGACCAGGAAGTTGACCTCCACCTGACGGAGGTTCTGGAGGATGAAGACCAGGATCAAGACCACCATGACCGTGCCCAACGCCAGCGCCGTCCAGGTCGCGCTGACGCCGGTGCGGAGCGGCAGGGAAGAAGGAGCGCCAGGATCGCCCTGGTGCCCACCCGCGGGCGGGGTCGGTTCGTCCATGCTCAGGCGGGAACATTATCGCACGCCGCCGGCGAGGAGCCGTCCACCGGCCGCCGGCCCGCGGACGCCTCCGGCCAGGGCGGGAGGGCTCAGCTCCGGGGCGAGAGCCGGTAGCCGAGCCCCGGCACCGCCTCCAGGGTGATCCCGGCGTCGCCCGAGGATCCCAGCTTGCGGCGCAGCCGCTGCACGTGAGGGTCGACCGAGTGGTGGTCCACGTCG
>DASRBU010000179.1:0-3884 GCA_035653475.1 Candidatus Dormiibacterota bacterium
GGTGAGCTTTCCCCGGGCGTGTTGACGCCGCACCCCCTCGGCGTCGCCGTGCCTGGCCTCGTACCGGCGCTGACGGAGGCGGTTGATCGGGTCGACCCGTCTGGCTGTGTCGCTCATACCGAGCTCCTACGGTAGGGCACCGCCGCCCCGGGCAGCGGGGCCGGGACCTGGCGGCGCCGGGGACGGTGGCCCCCGCCGGGGCGCCGGCTCAGCTGAGGTCAGGTGGCCGGTACTCGCCGAAGACCCGGCGCAGGCGCTCGCAGCACTCGCCGATGGTGGCGTAGACGGCCAGCGCCTCCTTCAGCGGGTACATGAGGTTCTCGCTCCCCCGGGCGGCCTCCTCCAGCCGGTCCAGGCTGCGGCGGACGGCGGCGTCGTCCCGCTCCGCCCGCAGCCGGCGCAGGGCCGCGATCTGGGCCTCCTGCTGGTGCGGGCCGATCCGCGTGATCTCGACTCGGTCGGAGGCCTCGGCCTGGTAGCGGTTGACCCCCACCACCACCTGCTCGCCGGACTCGATCCGGCGCTGCTTCCGGTAGGCGGACTCGGCGATCCGGCGTTGCATCCAGCCCGACTCGATCACGGCCACGGCCCCGCCCAGCTCGTCGACCTCGGCCATGATCCGTTGGGCCTCCTCCTCGAGCCGGTCGGTCAGGGCCTCGACGTAGTAGGAGCCCCCCAGGGGATCGGCGACGGCGGGGACGCCGGTCTCGTGGGCGATGATCTGCTGCGTGCGCAGGGCCAGCTCCGCCGCCGCCTGCGAGGGCAGCCCCAGGGCCTCGTCGTAGGCGTTGGTGTGCAGGGACTGGGTTCCGCCCAGCACGGCGCTGAGCGCCTCCAGCGCCGTCCGGACCACGTTGTTCAACGGCTGCTGGGCGGTCAGCGTGACCCCCCCGGTCTGGGTGTGAAAGCGGAGCATCCAGGAGCGCGGGTCCCGGGCCCCGAACCGGTCGCGCATGAGGCGGGCCCACATGCGTCGGGCGGCCCGGAACTTCGCCACCTCCTCGAAGAAGTCCAGGTGGCAGGCGAAGAAGAACGAGAGGCGAGGGGCGAACTCGTCCACCGACAGCCCCGCGGCCAGGGCCGCCTCCACGTAGGCCACGGCGTCGCTGAGGGTGAAGGCCACCTCCTCGGCGGCGGTGGCGCCGGCCTCGCGGATGTGGTAGCCACTGATGGAGATCGTGTTCCAGGCCGGCAGGTGCCGGCGGCAGTAGGCGAACAGGTCCGTGGTCAGGCGCATCGAGGGCTGGGGCGGGAAGATGTAGGTCCCCCGGGCCGCGTACTCCTTCAGGATGTCGTTCTGGACCGTGCCCCGGATCCGCTCCGGCGGGCAGCCCTGGCGCTCGGCCACCAGCTGGTAGAGCAGCAGGAGCATGGGGGCGGTGGCGTTGATGGTCATGGAGGTGGAGAGCCGGTCGATGGGCAGCCCCTCCAGCAGCACCTCCATGTCGCGCAGGGAGTCGATGGCCACCCCCACCTTCCCCACCTCGCCCCGCGCCATGGGATGGTCGGAGTCGTACCCGATCTGGGTGGGGAGGTCGAAGGCCACCGAGAGGCCGGTCTGGCCCTGCTCGAGCAGGAAGCGGTAGCGGCGGTTGGACTCCGCCGCCGTGCCGAAGCCGGCGTACTGACGCATGGTCCAGAGGCGTCCCCGGTACATGTCCGGATAGATGCCGCGGGTGTACGGGAACTCGCCGGGCGGCGGCTCCTCGGGTCCGGCGTCGGCCGCCCGGTAGACGGGGCTCAGCTCCAGACCGCTCTCATTGACGAGCCGTCCCTCCCGGACGCCGTCAACCGACATGGGCCTCCAGCTCCATCAGCACCCCGAGGGTGCTCCGGGGGTGCAGGAACGCGACCCGGGTCCGGCCTCCGCCGCCGGGCCGGGGATGCTCGTCCACGCTCTCCAGGCCGGCCGCCCGCGCCCGCTCCAGGGCCGGGCCGACGTCCTCCACCTCGAAGGCGACGTGGTGCAGCCCGGGCCCGCGCCGGGCCAGGAAACGGGCCACCGGCGAGTCCTCGTCCAGCGGCCGCATGAGCTCGATCTCCAGGTCCCCGGCCCGGAAGGAGGCCACCTCGATGCGATCTGCCTCCGCCACCCAGCGCCGGCTCAGGGGCAGGCCAAGGACCCGGCCGTACAGCTCGATGGCGGCCTCCAGGTCCTCGACCGCCACGCCCAGGTGCGACACCCGGCGGGCCAGGGGCGACCGGCCCCGGCCGGCGGCCCCGGGGTCCTGCCCGCTCCCCTCCCCAGGCGAGGGCTCGGGAGGGGTGGGGGTGGATCGAGCGGCGTCGGGCGAGATGGGGGTGAGCGCCATCCTTCCTCCTCGTTCGTGCTCCACACGGGTCCTGTCCCTCGTACTCATACCAGCCCTCGGGACCTCCGGTCCGGATCCGAGCCGCACCCCGGCGGGAAGGGTCCTGGCCGCGCCGAGCCGCCCGGGATCGGTGGCGCCGGGCGTCCCCGCGCGATCCGGCCACCCCGGCCGGTCGCATCGCCCGACCGGGCCTCGTTCACCCTCCGCTCCCGAGCCTAATCTACGCGTCATGAGCTGGAACCTCGCCGTCATGCTGCGCGAAGCGGCGCAGGCCAGGCCGGACAAGCCGGCGGTGATCCTGGACCAGTCGCGGCTGACCTACGCCGAGCTCGACCTGCTCTCCGGCCGGCTGGCAGCGGGCCTGCGCGACGCCGGCGTCGAACGCGGCGATCGGGTGGCGCTCCTGCTGCCCAACGTGCCCCAGTTTCCCATCGCCTACTACGGGGTCCTGAAGGCGGGGGCGGTGGTCGTGCCCCTCAACGTGCTCCTGAAGGGACCCGAGATCGCCTACCACCTCCGCGACAGCGAGCCCCGTCTCCTCATCGCCTGGCGGGACTTCGTGCCCGAGGCCCTGAGGGGAGCGGCTGAGGCCGGAGGCGTGCCCGTGTACGCGGCCGGCCCTCCCGGCAGCGCCGCCCCCGAGGGCGCCCGCGACCTGTCCGAGCTGATGGCCGCCGCGCCCTCGTCCGAGCTGGCCGAGACCGGGCCCGAGGACACGGCGGTGATCCTCTACACCTCCGGCACCACCGGTCGCCCCAAGGGGGCGGAGCTGACCCACTTCAACCTCTTCATGTGCTGCGAGGTGGGCGCCAACCGCATCGTCCAGCTGCACGACGACGACGTCTCCCTGGCCGTGCTGCCGCTCTTCCACTCCTTCGGCCAGAGCAACGTCATGAACGCCGCCGTCTACGCGGCCGGCACCATCACCCTGGTCCCCCGCTTCGAGGCCGGCAAGGTGCTGGAGGTGATCCAGCGTGACCGGGTCACGATCTTCGCCGGCGTGCCCACCATGTTCTTCGCCCTCCTCCACCATCCCGAGGCGGATCGCTACGACACCTCCAGCCTCCGCCTCTGCTTCTCCGGCGGGGCCTCCATGCCGGGCGAGGTGATGAGGGCCTTCGAGGAGCGCTTCGGCGTCACCGTCCTGGAGGGCTACGGGCTCTCCGAGACCTCCCCCACCGCCAGCGCCAACCGCAGCCGGGAGGAGCGGCGCTTCCTGAGCGTGGGCAAGCCGATCTGGGGGGTGCAGATGCGGGTGGTCGACGAGCAGGACCGGCCCCTGCCGCCCGGCCCCGACCACGTCGGGGAGATCGTGATCCGGGGCCACAACGTGATGAAGGGCTACTTCCGCAACCCGGAGGCGACCGCCGAGGCGATGCGCAACGGCTGGTTCCACACCGGCGACCTGGGTTACGCGGACGAGGACGGCTTCTTCTACATCGTGGACCGCAAGAAGGAGCTGATCATCCGGGGCGGCTTCAACGTCTACCCGCGCGAGGTCGAGGAGGTGCTCTACGCCCATCCGGCGGTGGCCGCGGCGGCGGTGGTGCCCATGCCCGACGAGCGGCTGGG
>DASRBU010000180.1:0-4555 GCA_035653475.1 Candidatus Dormiibacterota bacterium
GTCAGCAGCAGGCTTATCACCTGGACCAGGAGCATGGCGACCAGGTACCGGACCCAGCTCTGCTCCTGGCCCTCCTCGATGCCCGAGAGCCGATAGAGGGCGCGCTCCGCCGGCCGCACGAGCGGGCTCAGGAAGACCCGCTCGCCGGTGAACACCCGATGCAGGTAGGGGCCGATGGCCCAGGCGGCCCCGAAGGTGACGAGGAAGGTGACGGCGACGCCGAGGACGTCCCGGGCCACCTCAGAATCGCTCCGGGAACAGCAGAGCCACGAAGAGGTAGATGGTCACCAGCAGCGCGAGCACGCCGGCGAGAGCCTCAAGCGCCATCAGGGCAGCTCCCTCAGCCCGACCACGTAGAGGAGGCTCGCGACCGTCAGCAGGAGCAGGAAGCCCAGCATCCAGAGGTCGAGCGGCATACCCCGACCGTAGGCGGAGCCCCCTCAACGGACGCTCAACGAAGACCACGGCCCGGCCGCGTCCGCCGCGCTAGCGTTCGGGGTCGGTCGGCCCTCCCAGCCGGTAGCCGCGGCTGCCCACGCTGACGATGACCCGGGGGTGGCGAGGGTCGTTCTCGAGCTTCTGACGGAGCCGCTGGACGAACGTCCAGAGGTAGTTCCGCTCGTGCACGTGGGAGGGACCCCACACGTCGCGGAGCAGCGTGCGATGGTCCACCACCGTGCCCGCCTCGCGGGCCAGCCGGGTGAGCAGGCCGTACTCGGTCGGGGAGAGCTTGACCTCCTCCCCCGACCTGGTCACCGAGCGGCGCCGGAGGTCGATCACGACCTCACCGACCCGGATGGCGGGCGCGGCCACGGCCTCGGGGTGCGCCCGGCGGAGCACGGCCCGGATGCGGGCCAGCAGCTCGTCGGCCCCGAAGGGCTTCGCCAGGTAGTCGTCGGCGCCCAGGTCCAGGGCCCGCACCTTGTCGCGCTCCTCGCCGCGGGCGCTGACGACGATGACGGGCGGCGCCCGGCCGGTCCCCAGCGAGCGCAGGATCTCCCAGCCGTCCACGAAGGGCAGCCCGATGTCGAGCAGCAACAGGTCGTAGGCGCCTGCCCTCAGCATCCTCGCGCCAGTCGCCCCGTCGCCGGCGAGACCGAGATCGTGCCCGCTCCGCTCCAGGATCGACCGGATCGCGTCGCGCATGGCCGGATCGTCCTCGACAACCAGGATCCTGGCCATCACCCCACGTCCTCCGCCAGGGGCAGGGTGAAGCGGAAGCAGGCCCCCGGGCCGTCGTGCTCCTCCAGCCCCACCGATCCGGCGTGGGCCTCGACCAACCCCTTGACGATGGCCAGGCCGAGGCCGGTCCCCGTCGACCGGCCCGCCTTCCCCGCCGTCCCTCGGGTGAAGGGCTCGAAGAGCCGGTCTCGCAGCTCCCCCGGGACGCCGGGGCCGCGGTCGCGAACCCGCACCACCACCCAGCCCCGCCCCTCGAGCTGGACGCCGACCTCGATCGCGGTGTCCGGGGGCGCGAAGCGATCGGCGTTGGCAAGCAGGTTGTCCAGGATCTGGAGCAGGCGTCCCCAGTCGGCGAGGACGTCGAGGTCGGCCGCCGACTCCTCCCAGGCGACCTTCCGCCCGGGCGAGGTTCGGTGCAGCCGCTCGACGGCGGCCTCGACGGCGTCGGCCAACCGCACCGGCTCGAGGTGCAGCTCCAGGGTGCCGTTCTCGATCACGGCCAGGTCGAGCATGTCGTCCACCAGCGCCTTCAGCCGCTGTGCCTCCTCGGCCACGACCCGCAGGCGTCGCTCGGCCTCGACCCGGCCATCCGCCTCCGCCGGCGGTGCCGTGCTCTCGGCCAGGATCGTGCCCAGGGGCGTGCGCAGCTCATGGGAGACGCTGGCCAGCAGCTGGCGACGGGACCGGTCCAGCTCCTGCAGGGCCCGGACCTGCTCCTGGCTGCGGGCCAGGCTGAGGGCCGCCCTGGCCGCCGCCGCCTGCTCCTTGTTGAGCCTGGCCAGCTCGGCGTTGGCCTGGCGCAGGCTCTCGGCCAGGGCCCTGGCCTCCACGAGGGCCCGGCGCCGATGGGAGGCCAGGAGGCCGACGATACCGGCCGTGGCCATGAAGGCGAGCAGGTTGACGATGTCCTGCTCGTCGGCGATGGTGAGGGTGCCGACCGGGGGGACGAAGAAGAAGTCGACCAGCAGGAAGCTGACGATGGCGGCGGCGACCGATGGCCACAGCCCGCCCAGGACACCCAGCACCGCCACCAGCCCCAGGTAGACGAAGACGTAGTCGCGCCGCTCCGTGCCCCCGAGGTGGACGAGCCCGGCCGTCACCGCGGCGGGCCCGGCCAGGGCGCCGATCCAACCAATGATCTGGGCCACCCGTGCTCGTGGCTGCACCGTTCCCAGCATGCTCCCCGCGGTCGGCGAGGGCGCCACGCCCGCTCGTCTCGGGGCTACGGCGGCGCGTCGCTGAGGACCAGCCGGCCTTCGGCGCGCCGGACCCGGGCCAGGGGGTAGAAGCGGAGCCTCGATCCCTCCGCCGCGGAGCGCAGGCCGACGTGGCGGGGGACGCGGTCTCGGGTCATCCCCACCGCCTCGATCCGACCCAGGCGCTCGCCGGCCGGGCCGAAGACGTCCTGGTCCCAGAGGTCCTCGACCCTCAGGGTGTCCACGGCCGCGACGCTACCCCCGCCGGCCTCAACGTTCCCTCAACGAACGGCCATCGCGCCCCCGCACGACCGGGCTCGTCGGCGTCGGCAGCGGCGCAGCCCGGGGCCGATGCCGGCACCCGCGTCGGAGCGCGTACCCAGCGGGCCCGTGGCGGCCGGGTGGGCAGGAGGTCGTGACCCGAGAGCCATCGACCCGTGGTCGAGGCCACGGCGACCCGTGGGCGGCCCGCCTCCCGCGGCTCGGCGCCCCCGACCGGTCAGCGAAGCGAACCGAAGAACCCGGCCAGGAGCGCCGCCAGCTCGGCCGGCGCCTCCAGGTTGGGGAAGTGGCCGATCCCCTCCAGGAGGTGCAGCCGAGCCCCGGGGATGGCCCGGGCCATCAGCTCCGCCGAGCGGACGTAGGCCGCATCCCGGTCGCCGGCCACCACCAGGGTGGGGACCTCGATCTCCCCCAGCCGCTCCAGCAGCGAGCCCGCGGCCGCGATCGCCTCCAGGGCCAGGGCCGTGCCCTCGGCGGGGTTGGCGGCGCTGATCGCCCGCACCCGCCCGTGGTGGGGGTCGCCGGGGGAGCTCCAGAGACCGATGGCCTCGCCCGGGCCCCGCTCCCGGGCGACGGCGGCCAGCTCGCGCAGCCGCATCCGGCCGGCGGCGTCGGGGGCCTCGGCCCGGGCGGAGACGACGGCCAGGCCCCGCACCCGGCCCGGGAAGCGCAGCGCGTGCTCCAGCGCCACCCGCCCTCCCATCGAGTGGCCGGCGTGGAAGAAGGCCGCCAGCCCCAGGTGCTGGACCAGGTCCTCCACGTCCGCCGCCAGGTCGGCGTAGGTGAAGGGGCCGGGGGCCGGCGTCTCCCCTCGCCCCCGTCCGTCGAGGCTGACCACGGTGAACCGGTCCTCCAGGGCCTCGGCCACCTCGGCCCAGGACCGCCAGCTCTCGATCACGCCGTGGGAGAGCAGCAGGGCCGGCCCCCGACCCCGGACCCGGTGGGCGGGGATCACCGGTAGAGCCGCCGGCGCATGGTCTCGACGATCTCCGCCGCCAGCCCCGCCACCGCCTCCGGGTCGACCTCCTGCCCGGGCAGGCGGCGGGCCAGCTCGGCCTGGAGCCGCTCCCGGACCACGCCCCTGATCCCGGCCGGGTAGGTCCAGACCGCCGCGTTGACGGCATCCTGGAGCGCGTCCGTCCACACCGCCTCGTAGGCGGCGCGCTCCGGCCCCTGCTCGAAGTCGGGCGGGGGCCGCCGCCGGAGCCGGGCCCGGAGGGCCTCGGTCGCGGCCGCGTCGACGGCGCCGTCCACGATCACCACCCCGTACCGCTCCCGCGCCGCCGCCTCGCTCACGTAGCCGTCGAGCACGTCCTCGCGCACCAGCTCCGGGGGGCGGTCCAGGGCCCAGCCGTAGCCCGCCCCGCAGGGCGTCCCGATCTCCAGCCGATCCCCGGGACCCAGCTCCAGGAGGTCGAACCTGGGCAGCTCCTCGACCTCGCCCTCGGCCCGCACCAGCCGGGCGAAGCCCTGGCTGCCGGGCTCGCCTCCGGCCCGGCCCCAGGGCCGGAAGCGGAAACGCTCCAGGCCCCGGCAGGTCACGATCGCGCGCGGCGAGAGCACCCGCAGGGCGTAGTCGAGGCCCAGGCCGCCGCGGCTGCGGCCCGGTCCGCCCCCGTCCTGGCGCAGGCCGTAGCGCTCGACCAGGACCGGGGCGTCGTGCTCCAGCACCTCGGTGGGGATGTTGCGGTAGAAGCCGGCCACGAAGTCCACCCCGTCCGTCCCGTCCGCCTCCGGCCGGCCGCCCGAGCCCCCGATCAGGGGCTGGAGGATGCTGACCCGCTCGACCCCGGTCTCGAACTCAGGGGCGGCGACGAAGGCGATCGCGCCCTGGCCGCCGCCGCAGGCCGGGATCTGGTCGGGGACGGCCCGGGCCAGGGCGCCCATGATCACCT
>DASRBU010000181.1:0-3719 GCA_035653475.1 Candidatus Dormiibacterota bacterium
GGCGGCGATCCTGTTCGTGCTCTGGCTCCTCTTCCACGCCGGAGGCGTGCTGATCAACCTGCTCTGGATCGCCATCGTGGTGGCGCTCGTCGTCTGGCTGATCGGCGCCTTCTTCCGGGGCTCCCGCTCGATCATGCGCAGGTAGCCCTGGGGACGTGCCGGGCGGTCGGCGCCTGACCGACCGTGTACGGCGCGTCTCGAGCCGGCGATAGCCGACTTCCGCCGGGCATGGCGGTACCGGCCGTCGTCCAGCCGCCGCGCGGGGCTGGGGCGGCCGGCCAGGGGGTGCGGCACGTCGACCTAGCCGGACCGGCGACGGGAGGGCTGGGCGGTGGGCCGCGATTCGCCGAGACCAGCGGTTCCGCGGCGGTCGTCGACGACCGTCGCGGGTCGCTCCGTCTCCCGGGCGCGACCGGCCGGCGAGGACGGGGACCGTCCCTCCGCCCGGCCGGGCTGGGCGTCCAGGATCTCCCGGAAGCGACGTGAGGCCGACGGCTCCAGCTCTCGGCGGCGCCGGTGGACCACCTCCTCGCAGCGAGCCACCGGCCAGTCCCCGTCCAGGTACTCCGGCGGCAGCCGGGGGTAGGCGCGCACCAGCATCCGCCACTCCGTGATCAGCAGGATCTCGGCGCCGAGCTCGTCTCGGGCCTCGGGCGGTAGCCCGTCCGTGTCCCAGCGCCGGAGGAACTCGTCGTAGCCGACCCGGAGGGTATCCAGCTCCCAGACCCGGCGCACCACCCGCTCCGGGTCGCGGACCTGGCCGACGAAGACGTCGATGCACCCGTCCAGCTCCAGCTCCCGCACGATCCCGCTCACGTCGCGCTCGCCGGCGGCGATCCAGACCCCGTCCCGGAGCGGGCCGAAGCCCTCCCAGGCCAGCTTGACCCGCAGCGCCCGCCGGTCGCGTCGCCGCACCTCGGGGATGGAGAAGCTGAGCAGCGTCCACTGGTTGGCGCTGGGCTGATCGCGCTCGGTCAAGGATTCCTGGAGGCGCGAACGATTGACCCTCAGCACCTCCCGACAGCGGTCCGTGACCAGGAAGTGCATGCGGCGTCCCTGGCGCCGACGCACGAAGTAGCCGCGCTCGACCATCCGGGAGAGCGTCAGCCGGGCGACCTGCTCCGAGATGCCGAGCCGGCTCAGGGCCTCCACGATGGTGGCCGACGACACCTCCTCGTCCACGTGCCGCTCGAGGAGCGTGAAGATGTAGGCCTGGGGGGTGGGGGAGCTAGCGATCGGTGCCCTCCGCCAGCTGTTTGGCGATGGGGATGATGCCGCCGGCCTCCAGCATCCGGCGCAGGAAGGGGGGGATGGGCGTGGCCTGGGCGCGCGCTCCCGTGGTCTCGTCGACCACGATCCCGGTCTCCAGGTCGACCACCAGCACGTCGCCCTCGGACACCAGACCGCCGATGCCGGGACACTCGAGGATGGGGAGCCCCATCTCGAAGGCGTTGCGGTAGAAGGTCCGGGCGAAGCTCTCGGCGAGCACGCAGCCCACCCCGGTGGCCTTCAGCGCGCGCACGGCGATGGCCCGGCCCGACGACTGGCCGAAGTGCCGGCCGGCCACGAGCAGGTCGTCGGGCTGCACCTCGCGCGGGAATCGCGGGTTCACACCCTCGAGCACGTGCCGGCGGATCTCCTCCATCGGTCTGGTGATGAGGTGGGAGCGCACGATGGCGTCGGTGGGAACGTTGTCGCCGACCAGCCAGCAACGTCCCCGGATCCGCCTCTTCATCCTACGAACTCCCTCGGGTCGGCGAGGCGGCCGCAGACGGCCGAGGCGGCCACGGTCAGGGCCGAGGCCAGGTACATGCGCCCCACGCCGTTGCGGCCGGGGAAGTTGCGGGCGTGGGTGGAGACCATGGTCTCGTCCTCGGCCAGGGCGCCCATGTTGATGGCCTGGTTGGAGCCCGTGCTGGGCGGGAACCAGGTGGCGCCGGCCCGGTGCAGCTCCTCGACCAGACCCTCGCGCAGGGCCTGGGCGAACGCCCAGCGGCTGGAGGGAACCAGGTTGAAGCGCACCTCGGGGTGCACCCGCCGTCCCCGCAGCACCTGGGCCGCGAGGCGGAAGTCCTGGAGCCGTCCCCCGCCGTGACCGCCCAGCTCGGCCCACTGGATGGGCGTCCCCGCCACCTCGCCCACCGGGCGCACGTTGCCCACGGTGGGCGGGCAGGCGACCTGGGGCTCGAGCCCGCTCACCTCCCAGCCCCGCACCTCGGCCACGTCGTCGCCGTCGCCACCCACCGCCTCCGGGCGGTCGTCGGTCAGCTCGGCCAGGAAGCGCAGGGTCCGCTCGTCGGGCAGGACGTGCCCCGACTTGGCCCCCACGTCCACGGTGATCAGGGGGAACAGCCATCGGTCGAAGACCTCGAGCCCCTCCAGGTAGGGACCGGCGAACTCGAGCGCCCGGTAGACCATGCCTCCCTCGCCGATCTCGCCGGTGAGGAACAGGGCCACGTCGCGGGGGGTCACCCCCGGCCCGGTGCTCCCCTCCAGCTCGATCCGCACCAGCTCGGGGACACGGAACCAGGCCTTCCCGAAGGGCAGGCCCAGGGCGGCGTGGGAGTAGTTGCCCAGGCCGGTGGCGAAGCAGCCCAGGGTGCCGTGCACCGGGGTGTGGCTGTCGGACCCCACCACCACCATCCCGGGGCGGACGAGGCCGGCGTGGAGGGCGACGTGGTGCAGATTGCCGCTCCCGCAATCGAAGAGGCGGAACCCGTACCGACGCGCCCAGGCCCGGTTCTCCTGGAGCATCCGCGCCTGCTCCTCGGTGGGGGGCGAGAAGTGGTGGTCGAAGACCACCACCACCCGCTCCGGGTGACGCACCGGCTGTCGCACCTCCTGCTCGAAGACCCGGGCGGTGAGGTAGCAGCTGAGGTCGTGGAGCAGGATGCGGTCGACGTCGGCGACGACGACCTCACCTGGCGTCACCCGCGCCCGCCCGCTGGCGCGGGCCAGGATCTTCTCGACCAGGTTCACAGGAACTCTCGGGGGTCGGTGATGACCCCACGCACGGCGGTGGCCGCGGCCGCGGCGGGGCTGCCCAGGTAGATCTCGGAGCGGTAGCTGCCCATCCGGCCTTGGAAGTTGCGGTTGGCGGTGGAGAAGGTGACCTCCCCGTCCGCCATCGCCCCGCCGTCACCGGCACAGGCGCCGCAGCCCGGGTTGGTGATCAGGGCGCCGGCCTCCAGCAGGTCGGCGTAGACACCGTCACGGGCGATCTGGGACGCCACCCGCCGCGAGGCGGGCGTGACCAGCAGCCGGACGCCCGGCGCCACCCGCCGCCCCCTCAAGATCCGTGCCGCCTCCACCAGGTCGTCGTGCTTGGCGTTGGCGCAGGAGCCGATGAAGACCTGGTCGACGCGGGTGCCAGCCACCTCGCCGATGGGGTGGACGTTGTCCACGGTGTGGGGGCAGGCGACCTGGGGCTCGAGCCCGCTCACGTCCGCGTACACGGTGCGCACGTACCCCGCCCCGGGGTCGGGGAGGACCTCCTGGTACTCCCCGGGTGGGACGCCCCGCTCGGCCAGGTAGGCACGGGTGACGTCGTCGGGCGGGACGTAGGCGTTCTTGGCCCCCAGCTCCATGGCCAGGTTGCACAGGGTCATCCGCTCGGAGACGGTGAGGCCGGCGGGGTAGCCGCCGTGGAACTCCACCGAGAGGTAGGTGGCGCCGTCGGCCGTCAGTCGCCCGATCAGCCAGAGCATCAGGTCCTTGGC
>DASRBU010000182.1:0-6093 GCA_035653475.1 Candidatus Dormiibacterota bacterium
ACACGTCGAGGAACGGTCTGAGGAACGGCCCCCGTCGTCGGGGCATGCCCCTCAGGCCGGCCAGCCCGGTCCCCCGCATCAGGTGGAGCACCACGCCCTCGACCACGTCGTCGGCCGTGTGGCCCAGGCATACGAGGTCACTGCCACTCTCGTGCAGGGCCCGGCCGAGAAAGGCGTACCGCAGCTCGCGAGCCGCCGCCTGGAGCGATCCGTGGGGTTGGGGACCCCGCCGCCGCTCCAGGAGCAGCGGCACCCCCAGGCGGGCGCAGAGCGCGGCCACCCGGACCGCGTCGCGGTCCGAGCCCGGCCGCAGGGCGTGGTCGTAGTGGGCAGCGACCACGTCCAGGCCGGCCTCCAGCAGCCAGAGCAGCAGGGCCGTGGAGTCGGGGCCGCCCGACAGCGCCACCAGCGGCCGGGTGCCGGGAGGCAGCGGCCGAGCGCTGGGAAGGTCCGGCAACGGCTTCACGTCCGTCGAGAGCTTACCGGCCCGGGCGTCACCTCCGCCCCCCGCCTCGCCCGGTCGGGTTCGCCGAGGTCCTCCCGGGACGCCCGTGCCCACCGCGGCCGGCGCCGGCCGGGAACGCAGGACGACGGGTGGGCGCCGGACGTGTGCCTCTCCGGTGGTCGGGTCACGGCCCCGAGCCCCGGACGCCGGGATGGAAGGCACGCGGATCCCCCCGAGGAGGTGGTCTGGTGGCGGCGGCTGGGATCGAACCAGCGACAACACGATTATGAGTCGTGTGCTCTACCACTGAGCTACGCCGCCGCCCGGCGCAGGTATCCGATCCGGGGCTCGACCCGGAGCATCGGCGTCGCCACCGCGATCGACTCGAGAAAGCTTATCGTCTCGCGAGGCTCGAATCGCGGGCCGGCCCGGGAGGGCGGGATGACGGCGCTCACGGCTCGGGACCGGCCGGCCTCGAGGGGTGGCCGTTCCTGAGCCCGAAATAGGTGCCGCCCGGCTCGAAGACCACCAGCCGGTCGAGCCCCGGGATGCGCCTTCGACCGGTGACGTAGGAACCGAGGACGCGCAGATCCGGGGTGAAGACCTCGAAGGGATCCACTCCCCGCTCGGCCAGCAGCCGAACCACCTCCAGGGCGTCGGTGACCGCGGCCCGTGAGCGGGGCCAGTGGCCCCAGAGCTTCCCCCCACCGGCGTCCACCGGCCCCCGCAGCTCCGTGTAGGCCGCAAGCCAGGCCTTGAGCTTGGCCACCACGCCACGGTCCAGGAAGGCGACCATCCGGCCGATCTGCTCCGCCTCGGCCGGCGTGGCCTCCTCGGGCGCCGGCAGCGACATGACCGGCTGGTCCTCCATCAGGACGGGCAGGTTGTGGCGCATGAGCTGGGTGCCGGCGTCGCAGGCTCCCATCGAGAACGGGCACAGGCGGCACTGGTCGCCGGGCTTGGGTCGCCACTCGCGGTCGGCGGCGATGACCGGCGCCCAGGCCTCCAGCTCCTCCCGGAAGATCTCCAGGTCCTCGAGGTCGTAGGTGACGTCGGAGATCACCCCCTGCCGCAGCGCCACCAGGCGGAACTCGAAGACCTCGACCTCCGGTTCCAGCTCCGACACCCCCAGACAGGCGAAGAGCCCCTGGTGCGACTCCTCCGGGTCGGGGCCCTGGCCTTCCTCGTACGCCGCCCGGTGCCGGCGCAGCCGGATCCCCTTCCAGCCGGTCTTCCAATCCCAGATCCGGGCCACGGCGCCGTCGACGACGACCAGGTCGGGGATGGTCATCGCCGTCACTCGGAGCGGCCCCTCGGGCCCTTCCAGGTCCCACCGCCAGGTGATGGGCTCCTCGACCCACATCACCCGACCTCCGTGTTCCAGCGCGGTCAGGGCCTCGCGGGCCGCCCGGTCCACGAGGAGCTGGAGGTGTCGCGGGACGATCGGCCTTTCCCCTTCGCTGATCAACCTGGCGATGGCCCGGTGGACGAGCGCCCCCTCCTCGGCCGCGTGGCCGGCCGCCACCTTGAGGTGGTCGATCCGCTCCAGCTTCCAGCGCCGTGGGCAGCGCTGGTAGCTGGAGAGCGCCGAATGGGAGAGGCGCAGCGGGTCAGGATCTCCCATCAGGCGGCGGTGGAGGCCCGCACCTTGGCCATGGCCTCACGTGCGGCAGCGACGTGGGCACAGCCGTCGCCGCAGACCTTTTCGTGAGCTGCGACCAGCTCCCGCCCCACGGCGCCGTAGGGATCGGCATCCCCTTCGTCCCGGTGGTGCTTCACCCGCTGGTGGACCTTGGCCGGCCACCAGGTCTCGCCCCGGCCCCTGGGCAGGTCCACGGCCAGGCGGTCGAGGACCGCCAGCGCTCCCATCTGCTGGGCCTCGGTGAGGGGCGCCCGGTTGGGCGCCGCCGGCTCGGGAGCCGATTCCGCCCCCGCCGGCTCCGGGGCCCGCCGCTCGGCGGCCCGTGCCTTCTGGGCGGCGCGGGTGGCAGCCAGGGCCGCCGCCGCCGCGCCCGGGACGCCATCGGCCACCGCCCGGGCGGCCCTGGGCTCATCCTCGTCGCCCACCAGAGCGCCGTCGGGATCCTCTCGGTCGCTGATCTTGAACAGCTTCATCAGGGCGTACTTCTCGGCCGAGGTCCCGGCCTTCTGGGTGGCCTTGTCCTGGGTGTCCAGCGCCTCCCCCGGCCACTCGATGGTGAAGCGGTCCTCGGGCCGGTCGGCGTTGATCACGGTCAGGGTCAGGTCGCCGGTGACCCGGTGGGCCGCCCTGCCCCCCTCGCGGGAGACGGTCTCACGGCCGGTGACGTGCATCGAGGGCACGATGGTGACCCCGTGCCTCACCAGCAGGGTCCGGAGCCGGCCCATGATCTGGGCGTGCTCGATGAACTCGTAGCCACCCATCCTGGGGTCCGCCTGCCCGGTCTTCTCGATCGCGCCCAGCTCCTGGGTGATGGCCAGGATGCGCTGGTGGATGTTGGGGGAGGACCCTGCCCCCTCCGACTTGCCTGCCACTTCGATCCTCCTCGTTGAGACGGGAACGGACGTTCCCGGGCGAAGCTGATATGGATACGATATCAACCCAGTCGAAGTTGATATTAAATAGACTCGACTCGCTTCAAATAGGTCGCCGGACGGCCGATCACGTACTCCTCCACCGGCTTGCCCATCTCCCGCGCCCGGTCGCGGGTCCATCCCGACTCCCGGGAGGGGCCGTCGGGCACCAGGATCCGGACCAGGCGGTCGCAGTCGCGCGCGATCCTCAGGCCGCGCTCCCGATCCATGGCCCGACCGTCGCCCCGCGGTGGGGGCTCGACCACCGCGATGCCGCGACGGCGGGCACGCGCCGCCGCCAGCCGCTCCACGCCCGCGGACCCGCCCGAGATCACCAGGCCCGGCCGGTACTCGTCCAGCACGCGTTCGATCAGCCGGACCACGAGCTCGAGGTGCCAGGGCGCCAGATACCGACTCTGGCTCCCGACGATGGCCAGCTTCAACCCTGGCCCGGCCCGGCCCGCCGGGAAGGGCTCGCTCACCGCTGCGCCCTCCGGCGGTGTCCGGCCTCGCCCGATGCCGCCGGCATCAGAACCCCACCTCCGCGCGGGAGGCGACGCTGGCGGCACCGTCCCCGGCGCTCGAACGTTCGACCCGGGGGCGCCTGCCGGGTCCGTTCAGGAACTCGACCCGGGTGGCGACCACCTCGACCGCGGTTCGGCGCTGCCCGTCCGGCGCCTCCCAGGTGCGAGGTCGCAACCTGCCCTCGACGCCCACCCGCTGACCCTTGACCAGGTGCTGGCCGACCGACTCGGCCTGGTCGCCGAAGACCACCACGCGGTGCCAGTCCGTGACCTCCTGCCAGTCACCGTTCTGGTCCCGCCGGCGCCGGCGGGTGGCGAGGCTGAGGCGTGCCACCGGTCGGCCGCCGGCCGTGTACCTCAGATCGGGGTCCGCCCCCAGGCGACCGATCAGCACGACCACGTTCACCGCCGCCCCCCCGGGGTCGGACGCACCTGCGTTGGGCGGGCCTCGGGGCCGGCGTGGACCGGGTGCGTTCGGCCACGGCGGCCTCCTTCCTGTCTCCGGCCCCCGACCGGGGGCACGCCGGCGCGGCCATCGGGCCGCGAGGGGGAGATGGGAGGCATCCCGGCACGCCCGGATCGACCCGGGCGGACGTCGAACCTTCCCCGGTCCCCGCGCTCATCCATCGGCTCCGCCTCCTCCCTCGAGCACGAGACCGGCCGGCGGCAGGCGGTCGAAGGCCGCCTCAATGGCCTGAACCGCGGGCGGCAGCTCCAGCATCGTCACCGCCGAGGGCCCGGCCTCGACCAGCAGGACGTAGCGCGTGTCGAGCCAGCAGACGGCGATCAGGCGGTCCCCGTAGACGCGCCGCGCCGCCCAGCAGGTGGGGCTGCACCGCGCCGGCTCGATCCCGCGAGCGCGGGCTCGAATCGCGGCCAAGACGTCGTCCCGGCCGACGGCGAGGGAGACGGTTTCCGTGCCAACGGTCATGGTCGATCCCCTGCTCCTTCCCGGCCGCACCTCGGTGCGAATCGGCCCCAGGGACCGCGACGGCGCCCGCCGGCCGGCATGGCCACCTCCGTCCCGGCGGACCCCGATCCGCTCGGGCGCTCCACCGGTTCGGGACGTCGCGCGACGACCTCGAGGCCGCATCGTCCGGCTCTATCGAATACTTGTTCGCTATTGTACCCGGTAGCGACCGGTAAAGGTTCCCATTTCCTCGATATCGAATGCAACTCGATCCGATTTGAGTACCATTCGAATTCAGTTTGATCCGTTGAATCGAATGCCCCCCCGGGCAGGGTGGGCAGCCTCGCCGGTGAACGCGCCACGTCGCCTCCCGGCGGACGCTGGGATCGCGTGCATGCCCATCCCGGGCGTCTTCGAGTCCGGCCCCCCTCCTCGGCCTGCGGCTGTACGTCCGCCCCCGCTTCTGTGACAATGGCCGCGCGTGCGCGCACGGTCACCCCGGCACCGTGACCTCCGGACCGAGTCGACCCAGCCCATCGTCACCCGGGATCGCCGGTGAGCCGGGCAGGGTCCGGCGACGCCCCCACGGTGAGTCGACCGCCACCGATCATGCTACTATTGCGCCGGTCTGGAATCCGGTGCGTCCGGATGCACTCGACAGTAATTTGGGAGGAGGTACGTATGCCGAGGCCAAAGCTCCCGCCGCTTCGAGAGGAAGACATCGGGAGGCTCGACCGGGACTGGTACAGCGTGCGTGATCTCGCCTGGCGGCTTCAGGTCAACGAGGAGACGATCCAGGACTGGATACGCGGGACCAATTCTCCCGTTCCCCTCCCGGCCACCTGGCTCGGAGGGTCGGCGGGATACCGGATCGCGCACGAGGACCTGATCGCCTTCCTCAAGCAGCGGCGGGGCCTGCGGCCGGTTCGCACCACCGAGAGGCGGGCACGGGCGTCGGCCTCGGACCCGCAGCGCCGATGACCGGCGCCAGACATCGCCGCGTCACCGTCCGGGGCTCCGGTCCCGGAGCGATCCCCGCGGGGGCCGACCACCCATCCGGCGAGCGCCGCACCGAGGAAGGCGGAGCGCTGCGGCCCCGGCGCCGATCCTCCCCGGGCCGAGGCTAGCGGTTCGCGCGCGCCCTCGCCTTCAGCTTGCGCTTGCGAGCCCGGTGCTTGGCCAGGGCCACGCGCTTGCGCTTGTTCATCGAGACGCCCCCGGTTCGATCTGCATCAGACCACGGATGTCACGGATATACGGATATAAGGAAAGGAGCCGGCCGCGCCGGCTCCCTCGGGAAAGCTCTCCAGGGTAGTTGCGGGGGTCGGATTCGAACCGACGACCTTCGGGTTATGAGCCCGACGGGCTGCCACTGCCCCACCCCGCGCCCGCAAGTATACCGGACCGGTCTCGGCGACGGTGCCGCCTCAGCGGTGAAAGGGCGTGCTGACGATGGTCCAGAGCACCTGTGCCGGGCTGTCGGGCTGGAGGTCCGCCGGGGCACTCGCGGCCACCGACGAGGGTGAGGCCGCCGGGGGCTCGCCCAGCACGTAGAGTCGCTCGCCGGGCCGCGCGTAGCCGTTCATCCGGGCGTCCTCCTCCACGGCGGCGCCCGAGGACACGGCGGCGATGTCGCGGCGGTAGGCCTCGTTGGCGGCCCG
>DASRBU010000183.1:0-7063 GCA_035653475.1 Candidatus Dormiibacterota bacterium
TGCGGTTGCCGCGGGTGGTGTCGACGCAGAGCAGGGCGTCCATGGCCGGGTCCACCTCGTGCCGGTTCATGGTCTGCTGGTCGATAGGGGAGACCATGAAGGGGACCGGGTGGTGGGGGCGGATCGAGGCCCGGGGGCAGACGTGGGTGGCGACGATGACGTCGCCCGGGAGGTGGTCGCCGCCCTCCCGGAGCCGGGCCAGCTCCAGTCCACAGGAGAGCGCGACCAGGGCGCCGTCGCCGTCGGAGACGTAGCCGACCCGGGCCGGCCGGGCGCCCACCCCGCCCAGGCGCCCGATCACGCCCAGGGTGGGGGCGGGGCCGCCCGCCAGCCGTCCCTCGCGGCCGGCGATCACGGCCCGGACGAAGTCGGTCGACCCCTCCGCGCCCTCCACCCGGGTGACCGTCACCTCGTCGGCCCCGCCCGTCCGGAGCAGCCCCGCCACCCGCTCCCCGTCGACGTCGGCGCGCCGCAGCGCCTCGTAGAGGTCGAGCACCGCGCGCCAGGTCATGTCGGCGTCGGGCGTGACCTCACGCCGCCAGCTCCAGGAGGAGCCGGGCGGCCAGGGAGCGGGCGAGGAGGACCGGCCCGGCGAAGGCCCGCGCCGCCGCCCGGCGCATGGACAGGTCGTAGCCGAAGCAGTCCATGAGCAGCACCCGGGCGCCCCGGTCCCAGGCCGCGGCCGCGGCCCCCTCCACCGCCGCCTCCGGCTCCGGGCCGTAGGGGTCGGCCGCGACCAGGACCACGTCGGCGCCCCGCTCCCGCCAGACCCGGGCCATCTGCGGCCGCTGCTCGGGGAGGGGGATGAGGGCGCCGAGCCGGTCGGGGCCGGCGATGCCGAGGGCGGCGCCGTGGAGCGCCGCCTGCGGCTGGAGCAGCGGGCGGCGGTGGCGGAAGGGGGGGAAGGCGCCGGTGCAGAGGAGGAGGGTGGCCTCCACCCCGTCCTCGTCCTCCAGCCGTCCGATCTGGCGCTGGAGCCGCTCCACGATCGCCTCCTCGGCCACCCGCACCGAGCTGCCGTCGCGGAGCCGGGTGACCAGCAGGTCCCGGCCGGGGCGGGGTGCCAGCCGGGCCAGGTCGCCCGGCTCCAGGTCGTCCAGGGCCCCTCGCTCCACGACCGCGAAGCCCTCGCCCAGCACGGCCGCCACCTCCCGGGCCAGGCCGTCCGGCCGAGGCGCCTGGCCGATGGTGAGGATGCCCAGGCGGCGGGCCGACCCCGCCGGCCCGGCCTCAGGCCAGCGGCGTCCCATAGCGCTCCGCGGAGACGAAGGCGCGCAGGCGGCGGCCGACCGGCCCCGGCGCCCCGGCCTCGGCCGGCGGCTCGCTCCCCGCCGGCCAGCCGACCTGGAGGATGAACTCGGGCACCGCCGGCGGCGGCAGCTCGAGCACGGCCCGCACCCCGCCCCGGCTGAAGGAGGTGGTGGGGCAGGTGCCCAGGCCCAGCGCCTCCGCCTCGACCATCATGTTCATGGCCACCGTGCCCACGTCGATCCAGGTGGTGGTGTCGCGGTCGACCCGGACCTGCGCCCGGGCGGCGGCGTCGAGGTCGGTGCAGATCACGACCAGGGCGGCGGGCAGCCCCAGCATCCCCGGCGACACGGCCCGGACCAGGTCGATCCGGCGCCGGTCGCGGACCAGCAGCAGACGGTGGATGCGGTTGTTGCTGGCGCTGGAGGCCCAGCAGCCGGCCTCGAGCACCATCCGCAGCTCGCGCTCGCCCACGGGGTGATCCGAGAAGCGGCGGCAGACGCGGCGGCGGCGCAGCAGCTGGAGCAGCGCCCCGGCCTCCACCGGTGGCCGGGCCGGGGACCCGCTCATCCTCTCCCCTCCGCGTCCTCCCGAAGCCGCTCCGCCATCCTCCGCGCGATCTCGGGGAGGAAGGCGAAGTACGCCTCCCGGTCCGACATCAGCAGCTCCTTCTTCTCGTCGATCTCCTCGCGCAGCCGGCCCAGCCAGGGGTCGTCCAGGCCCGCCTCCAGCAGCGTCCCGGCCAGGCGCGAGGCGGCGTCGAGGAGGCGGAAGGTGCCGTAGTAGCCGGGCTCGACGGCGCAGATCTCGGCGCTGGCCAGGAGGTGGGCGAGCAGCCGGTAGGCCGCCCGTCGCTCCAGCCGGGCCTCGGTCCCGCTCACGGCGCCTGGTACACCCCCCGGCGCAGGAACCGACCCCGTCCGGGCCGGCTCAGCACCTCGCCCTCGCGCACGATCACCTCGCCCCGGGAGACGGTCAGCACCGGCCAGCCAGCCGACTCGTAGCCCTCGTAGGGGTCGAAGTCGGAGCGCGACTCCATCCGTGCCGCCTCGACCCGGAAGCGTCGGGAGGGGTCGATCAGGACCAGGTCGGCGTCGGCGCCCACCGCCAGGCTGCCCTTGCGGGGCCACATCCCGAACAGCTTGGCCGGGTTGGTCGAGGCGACCTCGACCAGGCGGCCGAGCGAGATCCGGCCCCGGGCCACCCCCTCGGCGTAGAGCATGCCCACGCTGGTCTGCACGTTGGCGACGCCGCCGGGCACGTCGGCGAAGCTCAGGGCCGGGTCGGTCTTCTGGGCGGCGAGCCAGGTGGTGTGGTCGGTGGCGTAGGTCTGGATCTCGCCGTTGCGCAGCCCCTCCCAGAGGGCGACCTGGTCGTCCGGGGTGCGCAGCGGGGGCCAGCAGACGAAGCGGTTCCCCTCCCGGTCGGGCAGCCGGTAGCGGCTCTGGTCGAGGAAGAGGTAGGCGGGCCGCGTCTCCACGTAGACGGCGGCCCCCTCGCTCCGGGCCCGGCGCACCGCGTCCAGGGCCGCGCGACAGGAGAGGTGGACGAAGTAGACCGTGCAGCCGACCTGGCGGCCGTACTCGGCCACCCGGGCCGTGGCCAGGGCCTCGGCCGCCGGCGGCCTGGCCTCGACCAGGTGCTCGACCGAGCGCCGGCCCGTGGCCAGCAGCCGCTCCGTGAGGTGGTCGACGAGGGCGCCGTCCTCGGCGTGCACGTTGACCATGACCCCCAGCCCGGCCGCGGCCCGGAGGACCCGCAGCAGCTCGCGGTCGGTGAGGGCCAGGTCGCCCACGGCGGTGAAGACCTTGAGGCTCGAGAACCCGGCCCCGACCAGCTCGGGCAGCTCCTCGAACAGCCCGGGGACGCTCGGGTCGCTGACCACCAGGTGGACGCCGTAGTCGAGGTGGGAGCGGCCCCGGGCCTTCTCCAGCTCCGCCTCGGCCGCCTCGCCCAGCCGCCGGCCGGGGACCTGGAAAGCGAAGTTGACGAAGGTGGTGATGCCGCCGGCCGCCGCCGCCCGCGAGCCGCTCTCGTAGTCGTCGGCGGTGGCCCCCTGCTCCAGGCGGGTGTCGAAGTGGGTGTGGACGTCGATCGCGCCCGGGCAGACGATGAGGCCCCGGGCGTCGATCTCCTCGGCCGCGCCCGCCTCCAGGCGCCGGGCGACGGCGGCGATGCGGCCGTCCTCGATCCCGAGGTCGGCCTGGAACACCGCCTCCGCGGTCGCCAGGGTGCCGCCCCGGATCACCAGGTCCACGGCTCAGGCCACCCCGGCCACGGCCCCGTAGTCGTGCGCGAGCCCGAAGGCGCGGGGTCCGAACACCTCCAGGGCGGCCGGGGTGCGCATGATCGTGGGCGGCGTGATCGCGATCACCCGCACCCGCTGGCCGTAGCGCAGCCCCTCGGTGGTGATGGGCTCGGCCGACTCCGCCTCCAGCACGCAGATCAGATCGGGGACCACAGCCAGCACCTGACCCTCCAGCTCGGCGATCAGGTGCTCGTTCTGGAAGCTGATGGCCAGCGGCGGCCCGGGGGCGAAGGGGCGGATGCGGGCGCTGCCGCGCACGAAGCCCCCGGTGGTGCGGCGTAGGACGTCCTCGACCTTGCCCTCGAAGAGCACCCGGGGCGGCCCGTAGCCGCCGGACCGCAGCGCCTCGGCCAACCCCTCCAGGGGGTCGCGGTGGCACTCGCGGGCCTCGCGAATGGCACGGCCCAGCCGGATGCCCAGGCTGAGCGTGCCCGGGATCGACACCCTCCGGGCCGTGGCCCCATCCATGGCGTACTCGGCGATCAACGAGGCCCCGCCCATGCGCACGGTGATGCCCCGGGCCAGCCACTCCATGGCCCAGTTGTCGTGGGCGGTGACCAGGGTCACGTCGCCGTGCTCGTTGGCGATCGCCATCGGGCTACCGGAGACGCCGAAGACGTGGAAAGTCTCCATCTGCAGCTCGGGGAAGGCCCGGCCCATGCCGTCGGCGTCCACCACCGGCTTGCCCGTCCGGGCCGCCACCACCAGGGGCATGGTGGAGTTGATCCCCCCGCACTCGATGGGCATGGTCGCGGTCGCCTCCCGGCCCAGATGGCGCTCCAGGGCGCGCAGGGCGTGCACGCCCTCCTCCCCGGAGGGGATCTTCTCCACCATCACGGTAGGCGCGCCCATCATGGCCGTGGGCACCACCAGCGCCCGGTCCGGCACCTCGTCGAGGTCCCACACCGTCACCCGGGCACCCTGGCGCAGGGCGCGCTCGACCATCAGGCGGCCCACGTAGGGGTCGCCACCCCCGCCCGAGCCGAGCAGGGCGGCGCCGCGGGCGAGGTCGGGGAGGTGCTCCAGCTCCAGCTGCCAGCTCACCCGACCAGCTCCTCCACCGGCCGGTAGTCGAAGTCGTAGCCGAAGTAGCGGGGGCCGACCAGCTCCAGCCCCCGGGGCGTGCGCCAGCGCGGGTCGCAGGGGGCGGCGAGGGCGGTGATGCGGAAGCCGTAGCGGATCTCCTCGGTGGTCACCGGCTCGGCGCTCTCCGAGTCCAGGAGGATGATCAGGTCGGGGACCGAGGCCACCACCGCCCCGTCGCGGATCGCCACCAGGTGCTCGTTCTGGAAGCGCACCACCAGGCGCGAGCCGGCGAACTCCTCCAGCCCCTCCAGCTCGGTCGAGCCCCGGGCGAAGCCGGCCTCGGTGCGCCGGCGCACGCCCACCACCCGGCCCTTGAAGATGCGGCGTCCGCCCAGGCGCTCGCCGACGGCGGCGATCGGGTCCCGGTGGGCGGCCCGGGCCTCCCGGATCGACCGGCCCAGCTCCTGGCCCAGGCTGAGCGTGCCCAGGACCATGCTCTCCTTCACCTGGCGGCCGGTCATGGCGTAGAGCGCGATCATGGCCGTGCAGCCCATGTCCACGGTGGCGGAGCGGGCCAGGCGCTCCGTCCAGTGGTTGTCGATCGTGTTCAGGATCAAGGTGTTCCCCTTCTCGTCGGCCAGGGCCATGGGCGTGCAGGAGATGCCGTCCAGGCTCGGGATCAGCATCTGCAGCTCGGGGAAGGCCCGGCCCATGCCGTCGGCGTCGACCAGCGGGATGCCCATGCGGGCCGCCACCACGAAGGGGATGGTCGAGTTGAGGCCGCCCGCCTCCCCGGAGACGGTGTGCGTGATCCGGCGCCCCAGGTACGACTGCAGCGTCTCGAAGGCCCGCACGACCTCGTCGCCCGCGGGCAGCTTCTCGACCATGACCGTGGGAGCCCCCATCATGGCCGACTGCACCACCAGGGCGTCGTCCGGCACCTCCTCGGCGGCGACCAGCGTCACCGGGCCGTGCTCCCGGATGGCCTGCTGGGCGAGCAGCTTGCCGATGTAGGGGTTGCCGCCACCGCCGGTGCCGAGCACGGCGGCGCCGCGGGCGAGGTCGTCCAGGTCCGCCTCACGCACGAGCCGCATCGGCGACCCCCAGGCGCAGGTCTCCGACCGCCTTCACCCGGATGCGCACGGCGTTGCTGGGCAGGTAGGCCAGCGGAACCTCCTCCACGTCCACCACCTGGACGCTGTCCGGCTCGGCCCCGGCCGCCACCGCCTTGTCGATCGCCTCTCGCTGGGCCGCCTCCAGCGCCCGCTCCCGGGGCAGCTCGGCCAGCGAGAAGATCCGGTCGGTCTCGCCACCGACCTGGGCGATGGCCGCCCCGATGGCGTTGGCGACGGCGAAGTGGTCCGGCTTCACCACCCGGGAGGCGCCGGGCAGGCCCTCCCTCACCAGGACGCTGCCGCCGCCCACGATCACCACCGGCAACGGCTCGGCGCTGGTCTTGACCCGATCCACCAGCTCCGCCAGCCGCTCCTGGATCAGGCCCACCCCGGCCTCCACTAGGTCCCGGTCCAGGCCGCGCACCCGCCCCGGGTCGCCGATCTCGGCCAGGCCGGCGGCCACGGCCAGGTCGGTGGCGGTCAGGGTGTCGCCCCCGAAGACCAGCGCCCGCTCCGTGATCCGGTAGCCGACGCTCCGGGGCCCGACCTCGAGCCCGCGCTCGCCCCGCTCGACCAGGCTGCCCCCGCCCAGGCCCACGGAGAGCACGTCCGGCATCCGGAAGTTGGTCCGCACCCCGCCCACCTGGACGGCCAGAGCGGCCTCGCGTGGGAAGCCGTGGACCAGGGCCCCGACGTCGGTGGTGGTGCCGCCCACGTCGACCACCACGCAGTCCGTCTCCCCGGAGAGGAAGGCGGCGCCGCGCATGGAGTTGGTGGGACCGGAGGTGAAGGTGGCCACCGGGTAGCGCCGGCAGTAGTCCACGCTCATCAGGGTGCCGTCGTTCTGGCTGATGTAGAGCGGGGCCCCGATGCTGGCCTCGCGCACCGCCGCCTCCAGCGCGTCGGTGATGCTGTCCGCCAGCTCCCGCAGGCAGGCGTTGAGGATGGTCGCGTTCTCGCGCTCCAGCAGTCCCACCCGGCCGATCTGGTGGGAGAGGCTGACGGCCACCCCGGGCAGGGTCTCGTCCAGGATCTCGGCCGCCCGCAGCTCCATCTCGGCGTTGACCGGGGAGAAGACCGAGGAGACGGCCACGCTCCGGATGCCGAGGGCCGCGATCCGCTCCGCCACCCGGCGGATCTCGTCCTCGTCGAGGGGGGAGATACGGCGGCCGTCGAACTCGAAGCCGCCGTGGCAGAGGAAGACGTGCTCGCCCAGGGCGCGGCGCAGGTCCGCCGGCCAGTCGGTCATGGGCGGCAGGGCGGCGGTGGCGGGCAGGCCGAGGCGGACGGCGGCGGTCGGCGTGAGCCGCCGCCGCTCGACCACGGCGTTGGTGAAGTGGGTGGTGCCGATCATGACCCCGCTCAC
>DASRBU010000184.1:0-8079 GCA_035653475.1 Candidatus Dormiibacterota bacterium
ACCAGCAGCTCCTGCTCCAGCTTCCAGATCACCTGCTCCCAGGTGCCGCGCTCGCCCGAGAGCTGCCCGTCCAGCACGATCAGGCAGTAGGGGTGGGGGTCGCCCCAGATCACGACGATCTCCCCCAACCGCTCGTCCTCGTCGTTGACGATCGACCACTGCTCCCCGCTGGGGCCTCGGGTGGCCCGGACCAGGCGCAGGCCGGTCCAGAAGCGCTCGGCCGCCTCGCGCTGGGCCTTGTCGTGCTCCGCCTGGGCCTCCTGGAAGGCGCCCCACATCCGCATCAGGTGGTTGCGAAAGCGGTGGTAGATGGGGAGCAGGCGGGGCTGGGTCTTGGGTGAGCCCAGGATCTGCTCGAAGGCGTGCTCGAAGGCGGCCTCCACCCGCTCCTGACGGTCCACCAGCTCCGGCGCCCAGCTCTCGTCGTCGGAGAGCCGCATGGACTCGTTGAGCAGCACCTCGAAGTCCAGCCAGTCCTCGCCGAACTCGGGCACGAACACGTTCTCGACGATGTCGGCCAGGTGGTGCTCCTCCAGCAGCGCCGGGGTGACGCGGGTACGGGCCTCGGTCCACCCCTTCCAGCCCATCACGTTGTGGATCCAGTAGTCGAAGATGGTCACCGCGTACTGCAGCGCCGCCGGCGAGCTCCACATCCCGGCCGGCCAGGTCTTCCGCCCCGTCCGCACCCGGTTGTACAGGGCGATGACCTGCTCATCGTCCAGGTATTCCTGTTCCATGGTCTCTGGGCCATTGTAGGAACCGTGGCCGGGCACCCTTGGTACCGGGCCGGTTCCGCCGCGGCCGAGGAATAGCCGGCCGTGGGGTGCAAGTAGTATGCAGTCGTGGCACAGATGGCTTTCACGCCCGACCAGGTCCAGCGCTACGCACGTCACCTGATCCTCCCCGAGGTGGGTGGTGCCGGTCAGCGCAAGCTGCTGGGCAGCAGCGTGTTGCTGCTGGGCGCGGGTGGGTTGGGCTCGCCCGCGGCCATGTACCTGGCCGCGGCCGGGGTGGGCAGGATCGGCATCGTGGACTTCGACGACGTCGACGCCAGCAACCTCCAGCGCCAGATCCTGCACGGCACCGACGACCTGGGCCGACCCAAGGTCGACTCAGCGGAGCACACCCTGCGGTCGTTGAACCCCGACGTCGAGGTGGTCAAGCACCGCCTCCACCTGAACTCGGAGAACGCGCTCGAGGTCTTCCGTCCCTACGACGTGATCGTGGACGGGACCGACAACTTCCCCACCCGTTACCTCAGCAACGACGCCGCCTACTTCACCGGCAAACCCCTGGTCTACGGGGCCATCTACCGGTTCGAGGGGCAGCTCACGCTGTTCGAGCCCGCCAGGGGGACCGGGTGCTACCGGTGCCTCTTCCCGACCCCTCCGCCCCCGGGGGCCGTGCCCAGCTGCGCCGAGGCCGGCGTGTTCGGGGTCCTGCCCGGCATCATCGGCTCGCTCATGGCCTTCGAGACCATCAAGTACCTGCTGGGCATCGGAGAGCCGCTGACCGGCCGACTGCTCATCTTCGAGGGTCTGGACATGAGCTTCCGCAGCCTGAACCTGCGCCGGAACCCGGACTGCCCCCTCTGCGGCGACCACCCCACCGTCACCGGCCTGATCGACTACGAGCAGTTCTGCGGGGTGCCGGCGACGGAGTCCTCCCAGGCCCCGGCGGCGATCGCGGGACCGTAGCCCGAGCCCGGGCCGCGGGTCGGTTAGGCTAAGGGTGGGCGCCGTGGTCATCGAGATCGACCGCCACGATCCGGCCCGGCTGGAGCGGGCGCGCGAGCTGGTCCGCGAGCTGGGCTCGGTGCTGGTCGCGTTTTCGGGGGGCGTCGACTCCAGCCTCCTCCTCCGGCTGGCCCTGGACGAGCTGGGCGTCGAGCGCTCCGTGGCCGCCCTCGCCACCTCGCCCGCCTATCCCGAGTCGGAACTCCAGGAGGCCCGGGACCTGGCCCGCTCCCTGGGCGCCCGCCTGGTCGAGGTCGAGACCCACGAGGTCGAGCTGGAGGGGTACCGACGCAACCTCCCCGACCGCTGCTTCCACTGCAAGGAGGAGCTGTTCGGCACCCTGGAGCCGATCCGTCGGCGGCTGGGCCTGGCTCACCTGGCCTACGGCGCCACCGCCGACGACGCCGGCGACCATCGCCCGGGCCACGGCTCGGCGGTGCGGAGGGGGGTTCGCTTCCCCCTGCTGGAGGCGGGTATGGGCAAGGCGGAGGTCAGGGCGGCGGCCCGGCGGCTGGGGCTGCCCAACTGGGACAAGCCCTCGTTCGCCTGCCTCTCCTCCCGGATCCCCTACGGCACCGAGGTCAGCCTGGAGACGCTGCGCCGGATCGAGGCGGCCGAGGCCGCGGTCAAGGCCCTGGGCATCCGCCAGGTCCGCGTCCGCCACCACGGCCGGGTGGCCAGGATCGAGGTCGAGCCGGCGGACATGGGCCGGCTGCTCCAGGAGCGCGGCCGCGTGACCGCGGCCATCCGGGCCGCCGGCTACACCTTCGTCGCCCTCGACCTGGACGGCTACGCGACCGGGCGGATGAACGCCGCCTGGAGGCCGTCGGGGGCGCCACCGGGCCGGGCGGAGGCGCGGGGCGACCGGGAGCAGGGGCCGGCCGGGTCGTGACCTCGGAGCGGGAGGCGGGGCCCCGGCCGCTGGCCAGCGTCGCCTGGGACGAGCGGGCGGGAGGGCTCCGGCTGCTCGACCAGACCCGTCTGCCGGCGGAGGAGCGGTACGTGCTCTGCCGCACCGGCGAGGAGGTGGCCCGGGCCATCCGGGAGATGGTGGTGCGCGGCGCCCCGGCGATCGGGGCGGCGGCGGCCTACGGTGTGGCGCTGGCGGCACGCGAGGGCCGGCTGGCCGAGGGGGCGGCCGCCATTCGGGCCTCCCGGCCCACTGCCCGGGACCTGTTCTGGGCCGTGGAGCGGGTGGAGCGGGCGCCGGACCCCCTGGCCGAGGCTCACCGGGTGGCCCGGGAGAACGCCGAGGCCTGCCGCTCGATCGGGCGGCACGGGGCGGCGCTGCTGCCCGCCGGGGCGCGCGTGGTCACCATCTGCAACACGGGTGCCCTCGCCACCGTGGACTACGGCACCGCCCTGGGGGTGATCAGGGCCGCCCACGAGATGGGGAAGGCCCCCTTCGTCTACGTGATGGAGACCCGACCCCGGGCGCAGGGGGCGCGGCTCACCACCTGGGAGCTGCGGCGGCTGGGCATCCCCCACCGGCTGATCGTCGACTCGGCGGTCGGGTTGCTGCTCCAGCGGGGCATGGTCGACGTCGCCATCAGCGGCGCCGACCGGGTGTGCGCGAACGGGGACGTGGTCAACAAGGTGGGCACCTACCCGCTGGCGGTGCTGTGCCGGGAGCACGGGGTGCCCTTCTACGTGGCCGCACCCGAGAGCACCGTCGACCGGGGCACGTCCGACGGCGCCGGCGTGACCATCGAGGAGCGGGCGCCGGAGGAGGTGACGGGCTTCGCTCCCCCGGGCACGCCGGCCTGGAACCCGGCCTTCGACGTGACCCCCGCCGGCCTGGTCCGGGCCCTGATCACCGAGCGGGGGGTGGTCGAGGGCCGCGCCCTCCGTGCCGTCCCCTCCCCCCGCCGGTGATCGAGGCGGTGGACCCCGGTCAGGCGTCGCCGGCCCGCCCTCCGGCCCCGAGCCGGGCCTGGATCACGAGGCGGGCCAGGATCGCGAGCCCGAAGGGGAGGCCGGCGCTGGAGGCGAGTCGCTCGAACACGCCGGCCGGGGCGTGACCGTAGGTCGCGCCGAAGGCGGCGATGAAGACGATGGGGAGGACGGCGAAGAGCACCGTCGGCCACACCCAGCCCCGCCACGACGGCTCCAGGGCGAATCGCCGGGCGAGGAGGAGGGTGGAGAGGAGGGAGACGAAGCCGACGTAGGAGAGGGCGACGTGGATCTCGCCGTGCAAGCTGGGGGTGGCCGGGGTGGGGGCACCCGGCGGGTACCCCCCGGTGGGGTCCTGCGAGAAGCAGCCGAGGAGGATCAGGGCCGTGCCCTCGATACCCCGAAGGAGCGGGTAGGTGACCGCCCCGAACCCCGGCCTCAGGGCTCGACGCCAGCCGATGGCCGAGCAGCCGATGGTGATCGTCCCGAAGAGGATGAAGTTCGCTTGCTGGACCCAGCCTCCCGGACCCAGGCTGAGCGAGCTGATGGGCTGCACCCAGGCGTCGTAGCCGGGTCGGGTGGCACCTTCGATCAGGTAGACGGCGGTGAAGAGCAACGTCCCCAGCCCGCCGCCCACCAGCAGCCACAACGTCAGGGGGTCGAGCGAGGCTCCGTCCAGCCGCGGCGGCGTGGCTCGAGCTCCGGGAGGGCAGGTGTCCATGGTTCGCTCCGTTCGTGTTCAGCCGTAAACTTACATGCGTAAGCTTAAGTATGCTAACTCCAGCTCGTCAAGGTCTTCGGAGCAGGTCGGCGACGAGGTGACGGTGGAGGTCAGGAGACGGCGCAACCCGCGGGGGCAGGGTCAGCGTCTCCGCGACGAGATCATCGAGGCGGCCAGCGAGCTGCTGGCCGAGACCGGGGACGTGAGGCGGCTCTCGCTGCGGGCCGTGGCCCGCCGGGTCGGCATCGCCGCGCCCTCCGTGTACCCCCATTTCCGCGATCTGGACGAGCTGGCGGTGGCGGTCACCGACCGTCTCTTCCCCGAGCTGGAGGCAGCGATCGGCGCCGCCGTACGGGGGGTGCGGGACCCGCTCCCGGCGCTGCTGGCCGGCTGTCGAGCCTACTGCCGGTACGCTCTGGAGCACCCGGGCCACTACCGGGTCCTGTTCGACGCCGACCTGGGCCGACGGACCCAGACCGAGGCCGGGCGGCGGGTCTTCCAGCGGCTCACCGACGGCGTCCGAGCCTGCCTCGCCCGGGAGACGGGCGCGGGAGGTGAGACGGGCGAGGACACGGCTGCCTTCGTGGCCGGCTTGATCTGGTCGGCGCTGCACGGGCTGGTCATGCTGCGGCTCAGCCGCTCCGAGTTCCCCTGGGCGCCGCTCGACCGGATGGTGGAGGAGACGGTCCGGCGGCTGGTCGACGTCGATCCCAAGCCGGACGCGGCCGCTCCGCGGCGGGGCCGTCCCATCGGCGGGGCCGTCCCGGGGCCGCGGGACGCTGGTGTACGCTCGGACGGCGTTGGAGCAGGGAGCGACGGCATGGAGCCTGGAGAAGGGGAGCGATGACCGTGAAGGCCGAGGTGGGCGTCTTCGGGGGGTCCGGCTTCTACCGGTTCCTCGACGAGGTCGAGTTCGTGGCCGTGGACACGCCCTACGGGCCGCCCAGCGACCGCGTCGCCCTGGGCGAGCTGGGGGGCGTGCGCGTCGCCTTCCTGCCCCGGCACGGAGCCCGGCACCAGCTCCCGCCGGGGGCCATCAACTACCGCGCCAACCTCTGGGCGCTGAAGGAGCTGGGCGTGTCACGGGTGCTGGCGCCGGCGGCGGCGGGGAGCCTCCAACCCCAGGTGAAGCCCGGGGACTTCGTGATCTGCGACCAGTTCGTGGATCGCACCCGGGGACGCGCCGACAGCTTCTTCTCCGAGGGGCCCAGGGTGGCCCACGTCAGCGCCGCCGACCCCTACTGCCCCGTCCTCAGGGGGCTGGCCATCGCCACCGCTCGGGAGCTGGGGATCACGGTCCACGAGCGGGGCACGGTGGTGGTGATCCAGGGACCACGCTTCTCGACCCGGGCCGAGAGCCGCTGGTTCTCGACCATGGGGTGGGAGGTGGTCAACATGACCCAGTACCCCGAGGTCGTCCTCGCCCGCGAGCTGGAGCTGTGCTACGTCAACATCTCCCTGATCACCGACTACGACGTCGGGCTGGAGGACCACCCCGAGGTCCAGCCGGTGTCCGTGGCCGAGGTGGAGAAGGTGCTGGCCGACAACAACCAACGGGTGCAGCGGCTGATCCGCGCCCTCGTCCCCCGGCTACCCGCCGAGCGCACCTGCCCCTGCGCCACGGCCATGCAGGGGGCCTTCATCGGCGGGTAGCGGTCGGGCCCGGCGCAGGATAATCTTCTGAGCCTTGCGCCAGCCCATCCTGTACGCCGAGATCCAGTGGCGCCGTCAGCGCATCTGGCCGTTCCTGTTCATGCTGCTCGGTCTGGTGCTGGCGGGGATGTACACCTACCAGAACCACCTGCGCTTCGACCTGGCCCAGTCGGGGGTGTTCCTGCTCTACATCCCCTTCGGCCTCCTGGTCCTCGGCTTCCTGCTCTACTACCGCCGCCGCAACTACGTCGAGGTGACGGAGCAGGGGGTGAGGGTCTCCGGCATCCTCTCCCGCACCCTCATCCCCTACGAGCTGATCCGCAACGTGCGCGTCCAGCCCCTGGAGCGGCATTTCCAGGACGACCGCAAGCGCCTGGCCCGGCCGATCAACCGCGAGCTGTTGCCGAGGCCGGCGCTCTTCTTGCGCCTCAAGGGTCCGGAGGAGCAGGTGCAGCCGATCCGGCGCAAGCTCGGCCGTCAGCTGGCCTCGCCGGACGCGGTCGCCATCCCGGTGCCCGACCCGGACGCCCTCTCCTGGGAGATCGGCTCCCGCCTGCCGGAGCGGACGGGGACCAACCTGGGAGGGCGGCGGCGACGCCGGCGGGGACGCTGAGGGCGTGGGCGACGGGATCGGGGCGGAGGCGAGGTCGGCGGTCGTGGAGCGGCCGCCTGCGGTCGAGGAGGCGGTCGCCGCGGGGCCGGAGGAGGACCGGGGCCACGGTCCGGCTCGGCCGGGCCGGCTGCGCCTGGGGCGCGCCGACCTGGCGGTCATGGGTCTCCTGCTGGTGGTGGCCTTCGGGCTGCGCTACTTCAGCCCGATCATGCCCGACCTCTTCGCCGGCAAGCTGTGGCCGCCGGTCAGCGACTGCGTGCGCTCGACCCCGGTGGACCAGCGGGGAGATCCGGGCACGCTCTGCGGGCTCGCCTACCCCTACCAGCGCAGCTACGCGGCCGCGGGCCAGCCGGCCTCGCCGCCCAACGGGCAGGTCTTCGACGAGATCTACTTCGCGGTCTTCGCCCACGACGACCTGACCGGGGTCGCCTACTTCGACCCCGAGCCGCCCCTGGCCAAGGAGCTGATCGCGGCCGGGGAGTGGCTCGTCGGCTGGTGGCGGGCGACCTTCCAGGGGGCGCGCGGGAGCTACGCCGACCTCGGCTTCAACACCTACGGCTGGCGGATCATGGTCTGCGTCTTCGGCTCGCTCTGCGTGCCGCTGATGTACCTGCTGGCCTACCTGCTGTGGCGGAACCGCTGGTTCGCGCTCGCGGCCGCCACCATGGTCTGCTTCGACGGGCTGTTCTTCGTCGAGTCCCGGATCGCGGTCATCGACATCTTCCCCATCTTCTTCATCATGCTGGCCTACGTCTGCTTCCTGGTCCACCTGGGCAGCCGTGGCCAGAAGAGCGCGCTGGCGACGTTGCTGTTGACCGGGGTGGTGGTGGGGCTGGGCATCTCGGCCAAGTGGATCGCCCTGGCCGCCTGGGCCAGCATCCTGCTGTTCTTGATCGTGCGGCCGTTGATGCGCCACGTGGGGGTGACGGTGGGACGGGGGGAGCGGGCCTGGAGCTGGGGGCTGGGGGGACCCGGGCTGCCCGGCGGCGCCCGGCCCGGTCCGTACGCGGCCGTGGCCGTGGTGTCGATGGTGGTGCTCCCCGCCCTGATCTACCTGGCCAGCTGGTTCCCCTTCTTCCTGCGCGGGCAGTTCCACGACCTGCACGACCTGCTGGTCTACAACTGGCAGGCGTACGAGTACCAGGCCACGCTCACCGCCACCCATCCCTACGGCTCGGCCTGGTACACCTGGCCCTTCCTCTACCGACCGGTGGCGTACTACTACCAGTACCAGGGCCTGGGCATCGACGGGACGACCGGCCGCGCGCTGGTGGCGGGCATCGTCAACCTGGGCAACCCGGTCATCTGGTGGGCGTCCATTCCCGCGGTCCTGGCCCTGCCCTACTTCGTGCTCCGGCACCGGAGCTTCCCGGCCGCGGTCCTCCTGGTGGGCTACCTCACCCAGTACCTGCCCTGGTCACGGGTGACCAGGGTGCTCTTCCTGTACCACTACTTCGGCGCCC
>DASRBU010000185.1:0-12169 GCA_035653475.1 Candidatus Dormiibacterota bacterium
GCGTACCCCCACTGGGCCGGCCGGGCGGCGATGTGACGGTTCAGGCGATGGGCGGGGGGGTAGAAGGTGATCGCCTGCCCGTCCACCTTCTTGATCACGGCCCGGCGGGCCAGCATCTCCTCGAGCGAGTTCCCGGAGGGCAGCTGGCCGTGACGGAACTCCAGGTACCGCAGCTTGGCCAGTGGGTTGTCCTCGTCCCGCCAGACCACGCGGACGCCGTACTCGGCGCTGAGGTCCCTCATGAACAGGGCCAGCACCAGCGCGTCGGTCTCGTCACCGCCCGTCCGCAGGAACCCGGCGGCCGACACCGACTCCCCTTCGGCCTCCCGGACGTGGCGCAGGAACTCCATGGCGAAGAGATCCCGCGAGCGGTCGCTCGCCACCCAGGGGGCATCGCCGCGCCAGGACCGGCTGCCGGCCAGATCCTCGAACTGCCGGTGGAGCCGTTCGAGACGATCGGCCGGGAGCCCGTGAACGCGATGGTGGATGACCCGAGACACGATTACAGCGTACGCGCTGAGGTCGCGGGTCGGAGGTCCGCCGTCGGGTGGGGACGATCACCCGGGTGCGGCCCGGGCGCCGCTCGGTCCGGGACGGCACGACCAGGGTGCGGCCGACGCTGCCACACGGCAACGGGCCCGGCTCTCCCACCCCGGCGCCGGCACCCGACACCGGGCGGTGACGGGTCCGCGACTCATGCCCGCCGGCGGAGCCGAAGTAGACGCACGTCGTGGCCGGGCACCCGGAGCGGATCGCCGTCGCCCAGCCCGGGGAGGTCCTCACGCTTCCAGAGGTCCCGAGCCCCGTTCACCCCCGGCGCCCGAAGCCGGATCTCCCGCTCCCCGGCCTCCCAGTTGAAGATCGCCAGCACGTCCCCACGCCGCCAGTGCGTGGGCGGCAGGTCGCGGCCGTCGGGCTCCCAGTCGGGGACCGCCACCCCCCCGCCCACCAGGGCCAGGACCTCGGGGTTGGAGAGCAGGGCGAGCCGCTCCGGGGGCAGGCGGGTGAGGTCGTCCCCGGCCAGGAAGGGGCCGCCGGAGAGGGCCACGATCGTCACCAGCTGGCGGGCCTGCGGCAGGGAGAGATTGCCCCCCACCAGAGCCACGTCGGCGTCGAGCTGGAACCAGGTGTGGAGGAAGTGCCGGGCCGCGGCGTTGCGGGCCACCACCGCCACCTCGTCGCCGAACACGGTGGGGCGGGGGAGCCCGGTCTCGGCATCGTACAGGGGGGTGGCGGTGTCGGCACCGATCCGACAGCCCTCGACCAGACCGACCACCGGCAGCAGCGGCGCCCCGCAGGCGAGCAGGTACCCGTCCCCCACCCCCTCCCGGATGGCGGTCAGGCCCGCCCGCAGCGCCCCCAGGCCCGCGTAGGCGCCGGCGTAGAGGAAATCGACCTTGAAGTAGCGCACCCCCGCCGAGCGCAGGCCCGCGAAGAGACGACGCAGGTGCCACTGCACCCCCGGCTGGGACGCGTCCAGCACGTACATGGGGCCGAAGACCCGGTGGCGCGGCTCGACCGCCCGCTCCCCGCTGCGAGGGTCGCGCACGAACCAGTCCTCGGGGGCCTGGCACGCGAGGTCGGAGGCGGCGCTGACCAGGAAGGGGGCGGTCCAGATGCCCGGCACCTGGCCCCGGCGGTCCAGCTCCCGGCTGACCGCCTCGATCCCGCCCGGGAACTTGGTGTTGGGTAGCCAGTCCCCGTACGCCACCTGCCAGCCGTCGTCGATCTGCACCACCCGGTAGCCCAGACGCCGGTAGGGGTCGGCGGCGAGGAGGCGGGAGTTGGCCAGCACGTCCTCGCGGCTCACGAAGGGACCGTAGTGGTACCAGCTCAGCCAGCCGGTGGGGACCGGTGCCGTCCGGGGCCGGTGCCGGGTCAGGGCGGCGAGACGGGCACGGACGTCGCCGTCGGCGGCGATCAGCAGGTCCTCGCTTCGCCAGCACCGCCCGGGGGCGGTGGTGAAGAGCCGGGGCCAGTCCCGCAGCGTCTCCGCCTCGCGCCAGACGGCGCGCAGCCTGCCCTCCTCGAGAGCGAAGCGGGTGCAGCAGCGGACGGCCTCGCAGGCCGCGGCGGCCAGCCCGGACCCATCCCCGTCCACCAGCCCGATCGTCCACCACGACTCCCGGGGACCGCCCTCGGCCGGGAGGTGCCCGGCGGGATCCCAGGACTGGTAGCCGTTGTACAGCACCCAACCTGGCCCGCAGCCGGCCAGCAGCGGCCGCCCCGAGATCGCCACCTGCGAGACCTCGACCTCCCGATCCGCCGTGGCCTCGGCCCACAATCGGATCGCGTCCTCCCGGGGCTCCAGACAGAGGTCGATGCGCAACGGCCCGCAGGCGGTCCGGAAGCGACCCCGCTCCCCCTCGACCACGGTCCAGGCGGCCGACTCGTGCTCGGTGCCGTCCCCCAGCCGACAGCAGGCCGCGAGCCCGCTCCAGCCGGCCAGGGCTCCCCACTCCAGGTCCAGGCGATCGCCGCGCAGGCGGACCCCGGCCGGCAGCCCGTCCATACGCATTGCGATTCTAGCCACGATCGGCGCCGCCTCCCGCCTCCCCCGGCCCATCGCGAGGCTGCGGGCGCCACCGTCGGCTACCGCTCACGGAGGTCGACGACGCGCCTGGCCTTGCCCTCGGAGCGCGGTAGCGCCCCTGGGGGGAGCACGCTCACCCGGGCCCCCAGCCCGAGGGTCTCACGGATCCGCGCCTCGGCCCGGGGGCCGAGCGTGGAGGGGTCGCATCCTGGGGCCGCCTCCACCCTCACCTCCAGCCGGTCCAGCTGTCCGGCCTTCCGGTCCACCACCAGCTGGTAGTTGCCGGTGAGGCCCTGAACCTGGAGCAGGATCTCCTCCACCTGGCTGGGGAACACGTTCTCGCCCCGTACCACCAGCATGTCGTCGGTGCGGCCGCGCACCCGGAGCATGCGCCGGAAGGGGCTGCCACAGGGGCAGGGGTCGTCGACCAGGACGGTGCGGTCCCGGGTGCGGTAGCGGACCACGGGGCTCGCCTCCCGGCGCAGGCTGGTGAGCACCAGCTCGCCCTCCTCGCCGGCGGCCACCGGCCGGCCGCTCTGCGGATCCACCACCTCGGCGTAGAAGTGGTCCTCGAAGAGGTGGAGCCCCTGGTGCTGGCCGCACTCGGCCGCCACCCCGGGACCGCCCAGCTCGGTGAGCCCGTAGATGTCGAACGCCTCCAGGCCCAGCCCCTGCTCGATCTGGCGGCGCATGCCCTCGGTCCAGGGCTCGGCGCCGAAGAAGCCGCAGCGCAGCCGCAGCTCCCCCCGCACGCCCTCCCGGGCCGCGGCCTCGGCCAGCACCAGCGCGTAGGACGGGGTGCAGGCGAGCGCGGTGACGCCCAGGTCCCGCAGGAGCATGACCTGGCGCTGGGTGACGCCGCTCGAGGCCGGCACCACCAGGCAGCCGATTCGCTCGGCGCCGAGGTGGATGCCGAAGCCACCGGTGAAGAGGCCGTAGCCGTAGGCGTTCTGCACCACGTCGCCCGGCCCCACGCCTCCCAGGCGCAGGGTGCGCTCCGTGCACTCCGCCCAGCACTCCAGATCGCCTCGGGTATAGGCGGTGACCACCGGCTTGCCCGTGGTGCCGCTGGACATGTGGACCCTCACCACCTCGGCGAGCGGTACCGCGAGCAGCCCGAAGGGGTAGGTGTCCCGGAAGTCGTCCTTGGTGGTGAAGGGGAGCTCGGCCACCTGCTCCAGGGTCTCGATCGAGCCGGGCAGGCGCTCCCGATAGAAGGGGACGCGCGCCCGCACGCGGTCCAGGAGCCGGTTCCAGAGGGCGAGCGTCTCGGCCGGGGAGACCGCCATGTCGGCATTATGCGGGCGGGAGGCCTGGTAAGGAGCATCCCCCCGGGTCCGCGGCCGGCGCCCTCCGAGCGGCTACGGGCTGCGGCGGTGGGCCTGCCAGTTCCGCTCCAGGTTCGAGATCAGGGCCGGGCTGTAGAGGCAGCGCGCCTGTTCCCGGGCGTAGACCGCCTGGTAGCGCCGGAAGTCGTCCAGCGCCTCCTCGCCCAGGCGGATCGCCTTGCGGTTGGCGACGGCGCTGGTCAACCCCGAGCCGAGCAGCTGGGCCACGTCCCGCTCGATCGCCGCCTCCATGGCCTCAGGCTCGACCACCAGGTCGCAGAGGAGACCGCCCTCGGGGCCGTCCGCCTCCAGCCGGCGCTCGAACACGATCAGCTGGCGGGCCAGACGGTCGCCGACGAACCGCGTCAGCCGCCGGTTGGAGGTGCCGGGGATGATGCCCTCCTTGCGCGCCGGCAGGCTGAAGAAGCTCCCCCGCTCGGCCAGGACCCGGTCCATCACCAGCAGCAGCTGGCAGCCGCCGCCGATGGCGTGCGCCTCCACGGCCGCGATCCAGGGTTTCTCCAGCGTCTCTTCCAGGTCGGACTCGAAGTCGTCGCCCAGCCAGTGCCCCCGGTAGAGCTTGCTCACCAGGCCCAGCTCGCGCGCGACGAAGAAGTCCACGAAGGTGATCCGGCCGTGGTAGAGGTGGGTCAGGTTGATGCCCGAGTTGAACACCCGCCGCCCGGCGTACCGGGGATGGTCGACCACCGCGCCCCGCAGCACGCCCACCTCGATCTCGGGGTCCAGGAGCACGAGGTCCACCGCCGTCTCCAGGTCGGCCGTGGTCCCGTCGTCCTCGGCGTTGAGGAACCGGAGGTTGGCCAGCTCCACCAGGCCGACCCGCCCCCGGCGCTCGACCCGGGCCAGGCCCAGGTCGAGGCGCCCGGAACGCCGGAACTCCTCGATCCGCTCCAGCGCCTCGCGGCGCGGCCGCATCATGGCCTGGACCAGATGCCGTCCTGCCCGGGGACTGCCCAGGACCCGGGACAGGAAGAGCGCCTGATCCAGCTCCAGCCCGCGCTTCTCCGACTGCCGTCGCCGGCGCTCCTCGGCCATGGCCTCGCGGTCGGGCACCAGTCCCGGGTAGCGCTCGGCGGCGCGGAAGACCAGCTCCTCGACCCGCACCGCCTCGCCGAACCCCCCGGTCAGCTCGGCGTAGACCTCCTCCACGTGCTCCCGCAGGAAGGCCTCCCGGCCCTCGCGGGTGCGGAAATCGGCCGTCCTCATCGCCGCCCACCCTATGCCCATCGAGCCCCGCTGGCAAGCGGCGAGCCGCCCTGGACGCGGCATCGACCGGAGCCACTCGGGGTCCGAGGGCGGTCCGACCGAGCGGCGCCCTGCGGAGGGCCCTGGTCCTCCGCAGGACCCGGGCCGCCCGACGGGCGTGGCCGAGCCACCGTCGACCCCTGAGGACGGTGGGAGAGGATCGAGCCGGGGCGTACCGGCGCCCGGGGACGCTCTGGCACTCGACGATGCCGGCCCCGCCCTACCGGCGGGCGGGGCCCTTTCCCAGCTCGATCAGCCTGGCCTGCCAGGGTGGGGCCATCACCCGGATCGGCACCCGATCCGCGCCTGCCGTCAGCAGGAACTCTCCCCGGCGTGCCGACTCCAGGGCGGTGCGCTGCCGGTCGCTGAGGTCGAAGGCTCGCTGCAGCCTGGCCGCCTCCCCCGGACGGGTGGCCCCGAAGAAGTGGATGGCCGGATTGGTGGCGACCACGGCCCCGGCCTCGGTGCTCAAGAGGTCGCCGGGATTCTGGGTGGCGAACACCAGCCCGCCGTCGTACTTGCGGATCCGTCGCGCCAGGCGCACCACGAAGCGGCGCACGGCGGCGTCCTCGAAGAGGAGCCCCAGCTCGTCGACGATCAGGAGACGCCGCCGATCCCGTCGCTTGATCCGGCCCCAAAGGGCCTCCGCCAGCAGGTAGTGGACGGGGGCCACCAGCTCCTCCCGTAGCTCACGCGTGGCGAAGACGACCAGCGGTGCCTCCAGGTCGACGTTGGTCGACCGGCTGAAGATCTCGCCCAGGCCTCCCCGGACCCAGCGCGCGAGCACCTGCCCGCAGCGAGACCCACGAGGCAGGCGGGCGGCCACGTCCGCCAGGACCGGGGAAGGTACCTCCTCGATCGTCCGTCGAACCGCCTGCTCGAGGAGCGCCCGCTCGGGCTCGTCCAGGCCACCGCAGACCACGGCACAGAGCTCGATGGCGTCGGCCACGGACTCCTCCCCGGTCGCCCCGTGCAGGTCGAGCACGTTGATCGAGCGCCCCGAGCCCAGCGCCAGCACGATCTCGACCCCGCCCAGGCGCCTGGCCAGGGCACCGTACTCGTGCTCCGGATCGATCACGAACACCTGGGCGCCGAGGCCCAGCGCCCCCATGGCCAAGGTGGAGAGCAGGTAGGTCTTCCCCGCCCCGGAGTGGCCGAACACCCCGATGTTGGCGTTGGCGTAGCGGGTGTCGTCGAAGGGATCGACCAGCACCGGCTGTCCGGTGGCCCGGCTCCGCCCGACCACCAGCCCTCGGGCGTCCTGCAGGTCGGCGTCGAACCAGGGGAAGAGCGTCACCAGCGAGGCCGTGTCGAGCAGCCGCCGGCGCCCGAGCGGATCGCGACCCAGGGGCAGCGTCGCCAACCGGCCGTCCAGCTGCCGGAAGGTGCAGGGCGCCAGGGTGCACAGCGTGGAACGGGCGGCCGCCTCGACCTCCTCGCTCGCCGCCTCCAGCTCCGCCCGTGAGGCCGCGGTGACGGTCAGGTAGACGGACACGTAGAACGCGTTCTCCTGGCTGGCGCTGAGGCGACGCTGGAAGTCGGCGGCGGCCACCACGGCACCGTCCACCTGCACGTCGCCCACCCCGTCGGCCCGATGGAGCTGGGAGGCCCGCATGCGCACCAGCTGACGCTGGAGATAGCCGGTGACCCAGTCCGTGGGCAACCGCTCCGCGTGCCAGCTGAGGGTGACCCGCTGACCGGGAGGGATCAGGCGCAGCAGCCAGCCCGCCCCCAGCTCGCCCCCCGGGAAGCGCTGCACGTACCAGGTCCGATGTCGCCCGGTCCCGTCCTCGACCGCATCCGGCGTCTCCACCCCGACCAGGGCGCCGGAGGGAGGACGCCAGGCGACCCGCCGGACGCCGGGCACGCCCATCCCACGGAGCGCCCGCTCCAGGCCGGCCGCGGCCTCCTCCCGGGTCACCAGCCACACCTCCCGCCGCTGGGCCGACGGCGAGGTGCGAAGGCCCTCGGCGAAGGCCAGGTCCATGGCTCGGCGCTCCTCGGGGGCCGGCAGCGCCTCCCCGAGGTCGGGCAGGTCGTCCCCGGCCCGATCGCCCGGCGTGCAGACGACGAGCACCTGGATCGGGAACTCCAGCCCGTCCAGCAGGCGCCGGAAGCCCGCCGTCCACCGCCGTCGGTCCTCCTCGGCGGCGTCCAGATACCCGACGGAGCCCGTGGCGACGATCGCCACCCCGGCGGCGAGCCGCGCCAGCGGACGTCGCGGCCGCCACGCCGGCCGGAGCGGGCTCATCGCGCCCCTCCCTCCCTGCCCCGATCACGGGGCTGGAGGCCCGTGGGCTGGGGCAGCAGCCACGATCGCCCGCGCAGGGCGTTGATGGCCTTCAGCGAGACCGGCCCGGGCGCGCGGCCCGGCGCCGGCCTCAGGCCCGGAGACCAGAGCGGCACCAGGCACAGGTTCCGGCCCAGGAACACCGCCAGGTCCAGCAGCCATGCGTCCGTGGCCCGGCCCTGCCACCGTCCCCACGCCAGCGCCGCGCCCAGCGCCGCCACCACCAGGGCCGAGACCACCCGGGCGGGCCCCTTCGGGAGCGCTCCCCCGTGGAGCAGGACCAGGGCGGCGAGGCCGGCCGCGATCAGGTAGGTGAAGCGCAGAGCGGTCAGGCCGTAGACCAGCTCGTCCTCGAGATCGACGTCCTGTGGCACCCGGGCTCGCACGAGGGCAGGCTAGCCCTGGGCCGGCCGGGATGGAACCCTGGCCATGAAGGCCCGTCGCCCGCCTCCGGGAACACGCACCGGGCTCGGCGGGGTACGTGCCGCCGCCGCGCCCTGGGCGCGGCGAAGGTCCGCCGGAGATCGCCTACGCGGTCGTGGGCTGCCCCTCGCGGAGGGCCAGGAACAGCGTCGCCCTCCGGTTGACCTCGTCCTGGGGGTGGACGTCGGCGAGCCGCTGCAGGTCGGCCCGCACGTCCGGCGCCAGCTGCGAGGCGTCCGGATGGTCGACCTCCACCAGGTTCCCGGAGGGATCGCGCAGGTACAGCTGGACGGCGCCGTCGGGCAGCTCCCGCAGGTGGTGGCCGTTGGTCCGGGAATCGAGCACGCCCAGCTCCCGGGCCCTTCGATAGATCGGGTCGAGATCGTCCACGGTGAGCGCCAGGTGGTGGTAGACGGGCGCCTCCACGTCGCGCTGGAACAGGTGCACCTGGAGGTCGCCGACCCGCAGCCACACCACCGGGAAGCCGAAGTTGGGCGTGGGGATCCGTTCCATCCCGAACAGCTCGCCGTAGAAGCGCGCCGACTCCTCGACGTCCCTCGCGCTGACGCTGACGTGGTTCAGGTTCGTCGCCGTCACCGGACCCTCCCTTGTCGTCGCTCCTCGCCTGTCGTCCCATCGATCGTACAACCGCCCAGGGTTCGACGGGCATCGCCTCGATCCGAAGTCGATCGCACCGGGCCCGGCGTGGGGAGCATCGCCGGCGGGTACAATCGCACCCGGCGCGGCGGCCCGCGTAGCTCAACCTGGCAGAGCAGGGGACTCTTAATCCCAAGGTTCAGGGTTCGAATCCCTGCGCGGGCACCACCGATCCGAACTCGGATCTGACAGCGTCTCACTCAGGTTGTCCCTCCCCTCCCTGGCGATCTGCCTGCTACGGTGCCTGCCCAGACCTCGACCGGGCGTCCGTCGACGAACCCCCGCGCAGGCGCCGTGACGACCGTCCCGACGACCAGCCCCGCCCCGGCCATCCCCTCGTCCCTCGCTCTCGACCGACGGCTCCTGATCCCCCTCGGACGAAAGCACTCGTCCATCCCATCCGCCGTCTGTCCCTGTCGCCCGCACGGCGCGTGCGGGCACCGGCTCGCCGTCACGTCGATCTGCGAGCGGCCGAGGACCTCCTCGCGATCCGCTCCGGCAGACCCCGCGCCAGCGGCGCCGTCGCCCGCCGCCGTCGGAGGTCGTGGCGCCGTCCATCTCCGCCCCCGGCCCGGCACCGCCCGGTGGCCTCCGCTCGCGGGTCGCCGGCGGCTCCGCCCGCCCCCGGGCCGGGCCACCCCGGGCCAACGTGGTCACGGTCCAGCGCCGTCGTCGCCCACGATCGCCCGCAGGGCGGCCACGTGATCCCGGAAGACACGCCGGCCCCGGGCGCTCAGGGAGAGCCAGGTGCGGGGCCGCTTGCCCACGTACCCCTTGCGGACCTCGACGTAGCCGGCCTGCTCGAGCGCGCTCACCTGCTTGGACAGGGTGGAGTCGTTGACCTCGATCAGGTCGCGAAGGGAGCGGAACTCGACGGTGTCGGCCGCGGCCAGCGTGGCCACGATCGAGAAGCGGACCGGGTGGGTGATGAGGTCGTCGAGCGCGTGCCGAGGATGGGTCATCGGTGCGCCCTCTCCGGGCGTGCTCGGGACGCTGCCCGCGCGCACCCGTCCCACCCGCGGGAGCAGCGGACCCGGGCCGCCGCCGGAGGGATCGACGGACATGCCCCTCGGCGCGTCCACGCCCCTCTCCGTGGCGCCCGGCCGCTCCCCATCCTCGTCCCGGCCCGGAGCCGCAACGCCCGCCGTCGGGGGCAGGTTTCCCTCCGGACCTCGGCTCGGCGGCGGAGCCGCCCGACCGCCCCCTCCAGGGATCCTCATCGCTCGCGCTCCAGCAGCGCGGCGACCCAGAACGGGAGCGAGGCGAGCACCCCGCCCGCGATCCAGCCCCAGCCGCGAGCCAGGGCGCGGGCCCAGGTCACCTCGCTGAGGAGCAGAGCGAGGTACCAGGCCGTCCACAGCAGCAGGGTGATCACGTAGCGCCGGGTGGCGCCGCGACGGACGACGACGTGGCGCCGGGCGACGAGCACGGTCCCGACCGCCCCCAGCAGGGCGAGCAGGGAGAGCCCACCACCGGCCAGGGGAGGCGGCAGCAGATCGAAGAGCGGCAGCCCGAGGAGGAGCACCCCTCCCCAGATGAGGAACACGAGCCCGCGGCCGGGGTCGGCGTGGTGCACCGCCCGGCGCCGTCGCTCCACCTCGTCCAGGGCCGCCAGGGCGTGGTCGCGGTCGAAGGTCGGCTCACTCATGGCAGCTATTATGGCATGTAATTTCCGTTTTGGAAACTAAATGCCTAAGATTCCGGATATTTCCAGAAAGGGATCTCAGGGCGTGGCCGCCGGCCACCCTCGATCGCGTGCTCGGCCGGGCCAGGGGTGGAGCCGGGCGCGGGTGGGGGTCCGGGCCCGGACGGTACGGCGCCATGAGCGTCGGCGCCACCGCCGGCGGGCCTGGATCGGAGGAGGCATCGAGCCGGTCCCGACCCCATGGGAGGCGGCGCGAAGCGCACGGCGCGCCCGCTTCGGCATCCCCGTCCGGGGCCGGCTCACCGACGCCCGGCCGGCGCGCACCGGTCGCCGATGGCCGTTCGGAGCTCGGCATCGCCCCCCGACGGATGGTCGGCGACCCCAGCCACGGCAAGGCCTCTCGCTTCCGGGGAGGACGCCCGTGCCGCCCCCGCCCGCGGCTGGCAGCCCCGGCGCGACCTGGACCCGGCGGCCCGTCGTCGGGAACCCCCTCCCTCCGCCGGCAGGGAGTCAGACCCGGAGCCGCCGGCTCAGTCGGCGGTGCGCTCCCGGTAGCGCTCGATGACCCGGGCCTCGGCCCGGTCCGCCCGACACACCGGGCAGTCGTGGGCTTCGATGGCTGCCTCCCACAGCTCGCAGCAGGCGGAGCAGAGCCAGCCCTTGCCCTCCACGACACCCCCGCAGCTGCCACAGCGATTCTGCATGTGGAATCTCCTCACCTGGGTCGCGCCGTCGTTCGGGCAGCTGCGTCGCAGCCCACGGCCGTGGCCGTGGGGTCCGTCTACTGTAGCGAACCGGCGACCCGGGGCGCCGGTGCCGTCCCGGCCCTGGTCGCCACACCGGCAACCGGGTGGCGATCATCCGGCGCGCTGGAGGCCGGACGCGAGGCCGGACGTAGAATGGCCGCATGCCCTGGCAGGTGACCTCGCGCCCGGCCCTGGCCGGCGCGCTGGTGGCCCTGGCCGCGCTCGCCCTCGCCGGGTGCGGGAGCGCCCGGCCGCAGAGCTCCGCCACCCCCGGCTTCGTCATGCAGGGCACGGCGCTGCACGGCCCGGCGCCGGACTTCACGCTGACCGACCAGTTCGGCCAGCCGGTCTCCCTCCACCAGTTCAAGGGGAAGGTGGTGTTGCTGGCCTTCGTGGACAGCGAGTGCACCACCATCTGTCCCCTGACCACCCAGAGCATGGTGGAGGCGCAGTCGCTCCTGGGCCCGGCGGCCTCTCAGGTCCAGCTCCTGGGGGTCGACGCCAACCCGGAGGCGATCGAGGTGGCCGACGTCCGTGGCTACTCGGTCGCCCACGGCCTCATGGATCGATGGCACTTCGTGACCGGCAGCCTGGAGCAGCTGCAGGAGGTCTGGCGCGCCTACCACATCGCCGCTCAGATCGAACAGGGCCAGGTCGACCACACGCCCGCCCTCTACGTGATCGACCCCGCCGGGCAGGAGCGGTACCTGTACCTGACCCCGATGGAGTACGCCGCGCTCCCCCAGGAAGCCCAGATCCTGGCCAGGGACGCCTCCCGGCTGCTGCCCTCGCACCCGCGGGTGCTGCCCCCGGCTCGGCCCGGCGGTCCCGCCATCGACGCGCCCGCCGACCGCGTCCAGCTGCCGGCGTTGTTCGGACCTCGGGCGACGGTCGAGCTGGGCCGGGGCGCGCCACGCCTGACCGTCTTCTGGGCCAGCTGGCTGCCCGACGCCGGTTCCAACCTGCGCGCCCTGAACCAGTACGCCCAGGACGCCCGAGGGGGCTCGCTCCCCGCGCTGAGCGCGGTCGACGTGGGCAACACCGAGCCCTCCCCCCAGGCGGCCAAGAGCGTGCTCGACGACGTCGGCTTCCTGCTCTACCCGGTCGGCGACGACGCCAGCGGGCGGGTGGCCGACGTCTACCAGGTCCAGGACCTGCCCTGGCTGACGCTGACCGACGCCAGAGGGAGCATCGTCTGGCAGCACGACGGCTGGATGCCGGTCCCTCAGCTGGAGCAGGCCGTGCGCCACGCGCTCCAGCAGAAGGCCCGCTGATCCGGCT
>DASRBU010000186.1:0-4130 GCA_035653475.1 Candidatus Dormiibacterota bacterium
CGTGGAGAGCATGCTGGTGGGCGCCGCCCTGGTGGTGATGGCCTTCCTGGGCCCGATCGCGCTGCTGAACCTCCTGCCCACGCTGGAGGGGGCGCTGGGCCAGTGGCACCTGCACGGCCAGAGCGCGACCGCGACCATCCCCCAGGCACGGCCCCGGACGGTGGGGAGGACGCTGGCCCGTGCCGCCCGGCCGGCCTCGGCCCCGTTCGAGCTGCCCGCCCGGGTGGCCGCCCGTACCGGCCGCGCCCGGCCGGAGGCCGCGGGCTCCCCCGCCCCCACCCCTCGACCGCCCAGGCCGCGGCCGCCGGACGGACGGCCGCCCGAGGACGGTGCCCGGCGCCCTGACGCCGTGGGGCGGGCGGGGACCGCCCGGGTGCCGGAGCCGTGGCTCGAGGCCGACCCTCCCCGCCCTGCCGCAGCCCCCCCGATCCCGCACCCCGAGGTGGAGGAGGCCGCCCGGTGAGCGGAGAGCCGGAAGGCCCGTTCTACTCCTTCGGCCCGCGGGAGACGCGCGGCATCCTGCTGGGCCTTCGCGGCGGCCAGCTGGCGCTGCTGGGCGCCGCCGGGATCGGGGCGCTGGCGGCGCTGCGGGTCCTGCCCGGCTCCCGGGGGATGCTGACCGCGCTGGGGATGGCGGCCCTGGCCGCGGCCGCCTCCTGGGTGCCGCTGGGGCGCTTCACCGCCGAGCAGTGGGCGCCCGCCATCCTCGGCTACCTCTGGCGGGGTCTCTTGGGCCGGCGGCGGTTCCACTCGCACGCCTACCGGGAGGGCCACCGGCCGGGCCGACCGCCGGTGGGCGAGCGGCCCCGGAGCCTGCGGGGGTTGCGCATCACCGCCTTCGGCCCCGAGGTGACGGGCGGGGACGAGCTGGGCGTGCTCGAGGATCGGGCGGCACGGACGTACGTCGGGGTGCTGGGAGTGCGCGGGCGCTCCTTCTCGCTGGTCGACCGGGCCGAGCAGGACCGCCAGGTGGCGGCGTGGTCGGCGATCGTGGCCGGGCTGGGCCGTCAGGGATCCCCGATCCGCCGCTTGCAGTGGGTGGAGCGAACCATCCCCGAAGACCGAGAGGCCCTGGCCCGGTACCTGGAGGAGCACCGCGCCCCGGACGCCGACGAGGAGGCGGTGCGCTCCTACCGGACGCTCATCGAGCAGGCGACCTCGACCGTCCAGCGTCACGAGGGCTACCTCGCGGTCCAGCTCGACCTGCGCCGGGCCTGGCGTCAGGCCAGGCTGGCCGGGAATCGGAACCTGGAGCTGGGGGCCGCGATCGTGCTGCTGCAGCAGCTCCGGGACCTGGAGGAGTGGCTGCGAGCGGCCGACCTGGCGGTGAGCGGGCCGCTCACGGCGCGTCAGCTGGCCGGGGCCATCCGCTACGCCTACGACCCCGGACGCCGCCTGATCGACGCCATCCGCGAACGCCAGGGCGGCCCCGAGGGACCCCACCCGGAGCTGATGCACCCGACCTGGACCGCCGAGGGCTGGGCCACCTACCGCTCCGGCCCCTGGTGGCACGCCACCTACTACGTCGAGGAGTGGCCCCGGGTGGAGGTCGGTCCCGACTTCCTCCGCCCCCTGATCCTCAGCCAGAGCCGGTACCTGCGCTCGGTGGCGATGACCCTCGAGCCGGTGCCGCCCCTGGAGGCCGATCGGGAGGTGCGGCGGGCCCGGGTGGCGGACGAGACGGAGGAGCAGCTGCGGGCCCGGGCCAGGCAGCTGACCAGCGCCCGCCGGCGGCGCGAGCAGGAGCACCTCCTGCGCACGGAACGGGAGCTGGCCGACGGGCACGTCTCGGTGCGCTTCGCCGGCTACGTCACCGTCACCGCCCCCTCGCCGGAGGAGCTGGACCGGGCCGCGGCCGAGGTCGAGCAGCAGGCCGCGCAGGCCCGCCTGGTGCTCGGCCGGGTGTACGGGGATCAGGAGCTCGCCTTCACCTATACGTTGCCCATCTGCCGGGGCCTGCCGTGAGGCTGCTGGGCACGCCCCTTCCGACCCACCGGGCCACCACCGCCCACCTCGGCGCCGCCTATCCCTGGATGGCGGAGGCCGGGCTCGGGAGCCGGGGGGTGTACGTGGGACGGGACCTCTACGGCGGGGCCTTCTGCTACGACCCCTGGGAGCTCTACCCGCGGGTGCTGACCGGTCCCAACCTGATCGTGATCGGGGAGCTGGGCCGGGGCAAGTCGGCGCTGATCAAGTCCTACGTGTTCCGCGAGATCGTGTTCGGCCGCCGGGCCCTGATGCTGGACCCGAAGGGGGAGAACCGGCGCCTGTGCGAGGCGCTGGGCGTGCAGCCGGTACGGCTCGAGCCCGGCGGCTCCATCCGCCTCAACCCCCTGGACCCGCGCATCGCCGGCTCGGGCGCCGACCCCGACCTCCTGCGCCAGCAGCAGCTGGCCACGCTGGTGGCCATCCTGGGCGCCTCCCTGGGCCGACGCCTCCTGCCCCAGGAGGAGACGGCGCTGGAGCTGGCCCTCCGCCAGGCCTCTCGGGGTCGGGAGGAGCCGACCCTGCGCGAGGTGGTGGAGGCCCTGCTCCGTCCGGCCGCCGGCGACGCCGGCGAGGTGGCCTCCTCGGCCACCCAGCTCGCCGAGGACGGCCGCCAGGTGGCCCTGGCCCTCCGCCGCCTGTGCGACGGCCAGCTCCGGGGCATGTTCGACGGGCCGACCTCGGACGGCATCGACCTCGACGCCCCCCTGGTCTCGCTGGACCTGTCCGCCGTCTACCACTCGGAGGCGCTGGGCATCCTGATGACCTGTGCCGCCGCCTGGTTGCAGCGCACGCTGGCCCGGGACGATCGCCACCGCCGCATCGTGGTCATCGACGAGGCCTGGGTGGTGCTCAAGGACCTCCAGATCGCCCGCTGGCTGCAGTCGAGCTTCAAGCTGAGCCGGGCCCTGGGGGTCCAGAACATCGCCGTCGTGCACCGCGTCAGCGACCTGCTGGCGGCGGGGACCGCCGGCTCGGAGCAGGTGGAGCTGGCCCGCGGGTTGCTCCGCGACGCCGCCACTCAGGTGATCTATCAGCAGCCGGCGGCGGAGTTGGACCAGCTCCGCCAGGTGCTGCACCTGTCCGAGGCCGAGGCCCGTGAGGTCCTCTCCCTGCCCCGGGGGGTGGCCCTCTGGCGGGTCGGGGACCGCCGCTTCCTGGTCATGCACCTGCTCTCCCCGGTCGAGCGCTGGATCGTCGACACCGAGCAACGGATGGCGTCCTGAGCGCGATGCGCCGGTCGACCTTCTCCGGGTTCACGCTCACCCTGTTCCTGGTCGTGGTGGTGGCCGCGGTGCTGGGCCCGCACCTGCCCGGGCTCCCCTTCGTCCCCAGCGCCCGGCTGGGCGACGCGCCCGGCGCCCTGCTCGACCTCGCCGCCCAGGCCGGGGAGGCCACCGACGTCGACCCCAACGTGCTGCTCGCCATCGCCAAGGTGGAGTGCAGCTTCGGCCAGTGCCGGACCGATCAGCCCGACGCCCTGGTGCCGGCCGACATCCGCGCCCACGTCGACGTGGCCGCGCTCCAGCCCGGCGGCCGAACCGCCCGGCTGCTGGGTCTGGCCGGGGGCCGGCGCATCGGCGACTGGGTGAACCCGGAGCCGGTGGCCGGGGGCCAGCACGCGATGGGCTTCATGCAGTTCCTGCCCAGCACCTGGCGCCTGGAGGCGCCGCTCGCCCCGGGCGGCCCGAGCGACCCCTACGACCCCTTCCAGGCCATGGTCGTGGCCGGCTCCTATCTGCACCGCCTGGAGAGCGGAGCCGAGACCGGGCGGCCGGAGAGCCTGAGCGACGCCATCGCCACCTACGGGGGCAGCCAGGCCTACGCCGCCCAGGTGCTCGCCCTGGCCCAGTTGCCGGCCGCCGACCTCGACGCCCGGTCCGCGGCTCTGGGTTACGGCCGGGTCCTCCAGGTCACCGACCAGACGCCGGTCATGAACGACGTGCCCCCCGGCGGCTGGCCGCACGCGACCTATCCGTACGGGCAGTGCACGTGGTGGGTGGCCTACAACCGCCCCGTCCCCCCCTACCTGGGTGATGCCTGGCAGTGGCTCGACAACGCCGCCCGCGCCGGCTACCAGGTTTCGAGCCAGCCGGTGGTGGGCTCGATCGTGGTCTACGCCCGCAACCACGGATATTCGACCT
>DASRBU010000187.1:0-4578 GCA_035653475.1 Candidatus Dormiibacterota bacterium
GCCTCCTCGGGCGGGAGATGCGAGAAGATCGGGATAGCCGTCAGCCGGTTGGGGTCCATGGTGCCTCCGCTTGCTGGTTGTCGAACGACCTGCTCGTTGGTTTGACCGGGCGACTCTAACCGAGCAGCGCGACACCCGTCCCTCGGGTCCGTCAACCTTCGCTCGATGGCGCTCACCCCCGAACAGTTCGATGCCGTGGACATGCGCGTGGGCCGGGTCGTGTCGGTGGAGAGCTTTCCCGAGGCTCGGACTCCGGCCTGGAAGCTGGTGATCGATTTCGGTCCCGAGCTGGGGCGCAAGCGGTCCTCAGCCCGGATCACGAACTATTCGGCGCAGGAGCTCGAGGGATCGCTGGTGGTGGGCGTGGTCAACTTTCCGCCCAAGCAGATCGGGCCTTTCATCTCCGAGGTCCTCGTGCTCGGAGCCGTCGACCAGGACGGCACGGTGATCCTGCTTCGGCCCGGCGGGGATCCGGCCCTGGGGTCGCGGATCGCCTAGCCGGCTGCTACTGCACCACCGCTTTGACGGCGTGGGCGCTCGCTCCGAACAGGCGCAGCGTCCCAGAACCGCCCCGCGGTGTCAATCGGCCCTACAGCGAGGTCACTTCGGCGGTGACCTCGCTCACCGAGTCCTTGGCGTCACCAAACAGCATGCTCGTCTTGGGGTCATAGAACAGCGGATTGTCGATTCCCGCGAAACCAGAGGCCATCGAGCGCTTGAGCACGATCACCGACTGGGCCTGATCGACCTCCAGGATCGGCATGCCGTAAATCGGTGAGCCGGGCTCGTTCTTGGCCGCCGGGTTGGTGACGTCGTTGGCGCCGATCACCAGCACCACATCCGTGCGCGAGAACTCCGGGTTGATCTCGTCCATCTCCTTCAGGAGGTCGTAGGGGACATCGGCCTCGGCCAGGAGCACGTTCATGTGCCCCGGCATCCGGCCGGCCACGGGGTGGATCGCGTACTGGACCTCGACCCCACGCCGCTCGAGCTGGTCGGCCAGCTCCCGCACCACGTGCTGGGCCTGGGCCACGGCCAGGCCGTAGCCGGGGACGATGATCACCCGCCGGGAGTAGGCGAGCATGGTGGCGATGTCCTCGGCGGTGCCGGGGCGCACCGTCCGGTCGCCGCCCGCGGCCAGGCCGACGCCCTCCTGTGGCCGTCCGAAGGCACCGAAGAGGATGTTGGCCAGCGACCGGCCCATGGCGTCGCTCATGAGCTTGGTCAGCAACGTACCCGACGCTCCCACCAGGGTGCCGGCCACGACCAGGGCGAAGTTGCCCACCACGAACCCGCTGGCGGCCACGGCGAGCCCGGTGAAGGCGTTCAGGAGCGAGATCACCACCGGCATGTCGGCGCCCCCGATGGGGAGCACGAAGGCGACTCCGAAGACCAGGGCCAGCAGCAGGAGGGCGGTGAAGACCGGCGCCGCCCCGGTGACGCCCAGGACCAGCACGCAGAGGCCGAGGATGATCAGCGCCAGCAGGGCGTTGACCGCCTGCTGACCCGGGTAGGTGATCGGGGTCCCGGTCATCAGCTCCTGGAGCTTGGCGAAGGCGATGCCGCTGCCGGCGAACGACACCCCGCCCACCACGATCGCGAACACGCTGGGGAAGCCGGACTGGAGCGCGGGTCGGGCGCCGTGCAGCCCCAGCAGTTCGGAGACCGCCACCAGCGCGGCCGCGCCGCCGCCCACGCCGTTGAACATGGCCACCATCTGGGGCATGGCGGTCATCTTCACCGTGCGGGCCCCGACCGTCCCCGCGACCGCCCCCAGCGCGAAGCCCAGGGCGCAGATCAGCGCCCCGGCCGGGGTGAAGTGGGGCCAGAGCAGGACCACCGTCCAGCCCACGGCCAGCACCATGCCCGCGGCCGCGACCCAGTTGCCCCGTCGGGCACCACGGGGCGAGCTGAGGAAGCGCAGACCGAGGATGAACAGCACCGCGGCCAGCAGGTAGACGAAGGCGGTGGCGACCGTCACCGCCGCCGCTCCTCCCCGCCGCCCGGGGTCCGGGCCTTGAACATCTCCAGCATGCGGTCGGTGACCACGAACCCGCCCACGACGTTGATCGTGGCCAGGAGCACGGCCACGAAGCCCAGCGCGATCGAGAGCGGGGTGTGGGCCCCGGCCGCGATCAGGAGGGCGCCGATCAGGATGATGCCGTGGATGGCGTTGGAGCCCGACATCAGCGGCGTGTGCAGGATGGTCGGGACCTTGGAGATGACCTCGAAGCCGACGAAGGCGGCCAGCACGAAATAGGTGATGAAGACGACCAGCGATTCGTTCACGTCGAGGCCTTCGCCCCCTCGATCATCTGCCTGGCCCGCTCGTTGACGACCCGCCCACCGTGGGTGACGAGGCAGCCGCGGGTGATCTCGTCCTCCAGATCGACGCGGACCTCCCCCTCGGGGGCCAGGTGCAGCAGGAGGTTGGTCACGTTGCGGGCGTAGAGCTGGCTGGCGTGCACCGGCACCGTGCTGGGCAGGTTGGTGGTCCCATCGATCCAGACCCCCTTCACCTCGAAGGCGCGCCCCGGCTCGGTCAGCTCGCAGTTGCCGCCGGTCTCGGCGGCCAGGTCGACCAGCACCGACCCCGGCCGCATGCCCTCCACCATCGCCGCCGTGACCAGGACCGGCGCCCGCCGGCCGGGCACGCTGGCGGTGGTGATCACCACGTCGGCCGCCGCCACCCGGTCGGACAGCAGCTCGCGCTGCTTGCGCAGGAACTCCTCCGTCTGCTCACGGGCGTAGCCGCCCTCGCCCTCCTGGCCCTCCAGGTCCAGCTCGAGGAAGGTGGCGCCCAGGCTCTTGACCTCCTCTTTGACCGCCGGGCGGACGTCGTAGGCCTCCACCACCGCCCCCAGCCGGCGGGCGGTGGCGATGGCCTGCAGCCCCGCCACCCCTGCCCCCAGCACCAGCACGCGCGCGGGCGGGATGGTTCCGGCCGCGGTCATGAGCATGGGGAAGTACTTGCCCAGGCGGTTGGCGGCCATGAGCACGGCCTTGTAGCCGGCCAGCGAGGCCTGGGAGGAGAGCGCGTCCATGCTCTGGGCGCGGCTGATCCGGGGCAGCAGCTCGAGCGAGAAGGCGGACACGCCCTGGGCCGCCAGGGCCTCGACCACGGCCGGCTCGACGGCCGGCTGCAGGAACCCGATGCTCACGCTCCCGGCCTTCAGCCACCCCACCTCCTCGAGCGGCGGCGGCTGCACCCGGAGCACCACGTCGGCCTCCTTCAGCAGCCTCACCCGATCGGGCTCGACCTCGACCCCGGCCTGGCGGTAGGCGTCGTCGTCGAAGCGGGCGGCCCCGCCCGCGCCGGCCTCGACCCGGACCTGGAAACCGACGTCCCCGAGCCTGCGGGCGGCGTCCGGGACCAACGCCACCCGACGCTCACCCGGGCGCGTCTCTTTGGGGACCGCGACGATCATGCGTACCTGCACATGGTAGATGAGCACCTCGATCGCCCGCCGCGGAATGCCAGGCAGTCACGACCGGTTTACACGTCCAGGGAGGGCAGCGGAAGCGGGCGATCCCGAGGGAGTAGATTGTAAGCTCGCCATGACACCCGGGCAGATCGTCAACGACCTCACGTTCCAGGCCGCCACCGTCAACGGCTCGGGCAGCCAGTCCGCCAACCTGGTCCTGACCCGCGCCATCTTCTCCATGGGCATCCCGGTGGCGCCGAAGAACGTGTTCCCGTCCAACATCGAGGGCCTGCCCACCTGGTATCAGCTGCGGATCTCGGCCCGGGGCTACCAGGCCCGCAAGGGGGACCCGGACGTGCTGGTGGCGCTCAACCCCGCCACCTGGGCCTCCGACCTGCGGTCGGTGCGGCCGGGTGGGGCGGTGGTGTACGAGGAGAGCTACTCGACGGCCGACGCCCGGGACGACGTCGACTACTTCCCGGTCCCCTTCGCCAAGCTCGCCCGGAGCGAGATCCACCACGAGACCCTGCGCAAACAGCTGACCAACATGATCTACGTGGGGGTGGTGGCCGGGCTCCTGGAGATCCCCTTCGAGCGCATCGAGCACGGCATCCAGAGGGTCTTCCAGACCAAGCCCAGGGCCTGGCAGGCCAACGTGGACGCGGCCCGCGTCGGCTACGAGTACTGGCGGGCCCACTTCGCCGACCGCCGGATCCGGCACGTCCTGCGGCCCATGCAGGGGATCACCGACGGTCTGGTGCTGATCGAGGGCAACCAGGCCGCCGCCCTGGGATGCATCATGGGCGGCTGCACGGTGGCGGCCTGGTACCCGATCACGCCCTCCTCCAGCCTCTGCGAGAGCCTGTCGGCCTACGCCGATCGCTTCCGCCTCGACCCCGCCACCGGCGAGCGCCGGATGGCCATCGTCCAGGCCGAGGACGAGCTGGCGGCGGCGGGGATCGCGATCGGAGCCGGCTGGGCCGGCGCCCGGGCCATGACCTCGACCAGCGGCCCCGGCATCTCGCTGATGGCGGAGTTCGCCGGGCTCGCCTACTACGCCGAGATCCCGGTGGTGATCTTCGACATCCAGCGGGTCGGTCCCTCGACCGGGCTCCCCACCCGCACCTCGCAGGGGGACGTGGGCTTCGTCTCC
>DASRBU010000188.1:0-5224 GCA_035653475.1 Candidatus Dormiibacterota bacterium
GAGCTGATCGCGGCCCGCTGGATCCGCTCCAGGACCTGCTCCTCCTTGCCCTCGTCCAGCGCCTCGATCTCGACCCGGCCGCTGGTCGAGGCGACGAGGAAGCGGAGGTCGGCGATCCGGGGCACCGCCACCTCCTCGCCCAGGCGTACCGCCCGCCGGATGGCGTTGGCAGCCAGGTTCTCGTAGTTGCCGATCGACATCCGCACCGAGACGCCCGAGGACTGGGAGATGTGCGGGCTGCGCCGTGCCAGGTGGGTCATCTCGGCCACGATCTCCTTCATGAAGGTGGGGACGATCACCTGGACGTCCTCGGGCGGCGGCGCGCCCTCGGTCTCCATGATGGCGATCTCCTCGCCCGGCGTGGCCGGGTAGTGGGTCCGGACCTGCGATCCGAACCGGTCCTTGAGCGGGGTGATGATCCGCCCCCGGGAGGTGTAGTCCTCCGGGTTGGCGCTGGCGACGACCATCAGGTCGAGCGGTAGCCAGATCCGGTAGCCGCGGATCTGGACGTCCTTCTCCTCCATGATGTTGAGGAGGCCGACCTGGATCCGCTCGGCCAGGTCCGGCAGTTCGTTGATCCCGAAGATGCCGCGGTTGGTCCTGGGGATCAGGCCGTAGTGGATGGTCAGCTCGTCGGCCAGGTAACGGCCCTCGGCCACCTTGATGGGGTCGACCTCGCCGATCAGGTCGGCGATGGAGATGTCGGGGGTGGCGAGCTTCTCGCTGTACCGTCGCTCGCGAGGCAGCCACGCCACCGGCGTCTCCTCGCCCATCTCCTGGACCAGGTCGCGACAGCGCCGGCAGATGGGGTCGTAGGGATGGTCGTTGATCTCGCAGCCGGCGATGACCGGGATCTCGGGATCGAGCAGGGAGGCGAGGGAGCGCATGATCCGGCTCTTGGCCTGGCCGCGCTCGCCCAGGAGGATGAGGTCGTGGCCGGAGATGATCGCATTGCAGATCTGGGGGATCACGGTGTCGTCGTAGCCCACGATCCCCTCGAACAGCCGCTCCCCCGAGCGGAGCCGGGCGAGCAGGTTGCGCCGGAGCTCCTGCTTGACCGTCTCCCGGACGTGCCCGCTGGCCCTCAGCGCTCCGATGGTGACTGGCTTTTCCACGCTCACCCTTCCTCACGATACACCGCCCACGCCCCTGCCCAGAGCCCGGGTCGGCTCCGCCAGTCCGGCCCCGGCGGGGACCGATGGCGCGAGGGGCTCGCGCGAGATCGGGCGCCTGGCCTACCCTTCCCCCCGTGCAAGGGGGTTCGGTGGTGGTCCAGGGCGCGGCCCTGGAGGCCTTCAGCGTCGCTCTGGCCCGGGCCATGGGTGCGGATGCCGAGGTGGCGGCCGAGGTCGGCCGGCACCTGGTCCGGGCCAACCTCTCCGGGCACGACTCGCACGGGGTCATGCGCTTCGTCCAGTACGTCGACGAGGCCGACCGGGGCCTGCTCCGGCCCGCCGCCCGCGCCCGGGTGCTGCGGGAGACGACCACGACCGCCCTCTTCGACGCCCAGCGCGGCTTCGGCCACCACTCGACCATGGTGGCCACGGGCTGGGCGATCGACCGCGCTCGTCGAGCCGGCGTCGGGGTCGCCGTGGTCCGCCACTCCATGCACGTGGGGCGACTGGGCGAGTACACGGAGCGGATCACGGACGAGGGGCTGCTGGGTCTGGTGACCGTGGGCGTGGCCGGACCCGGCTCGGGGCTGGTGGCCCCGTTCGGGGGCGCACAGCGGTTCCTGGGCACCAACCCCTGGTCCATCGGCATCCCCGCCGCGGGGAGGCCGGCGTTCGTCTACGACGCGGCCACCTCCACCGTGGCCGAGGGCAAGGTCCGCGTGGCCCGGAGCCGCGGGGGCTCGCTCCTCCCTGGCTTGGTCCGCGACGCCGAGGGGCGTCCCGCCCTCGATCCCACCGCCCTCTACGAGGGCGGCACCCTGACCCTGCTGGGCGACGAGCTGGCCGGGCACAAGGGCTACGGTCTCTCCATGGCGGCGGCCCTGCTCGGGGGGCTGGCGATGGTGGACGACCCCGAGCCCACCCCTGCCGGCTGCATGCGGATGCCGGAGGAATGGGGGACCCGGATCGGGGGGGTGCTCGTGCTGGCGATCGATCCCGCCGCCTTCGGTGATCCCGACCAGTACCGACAGCGCGTGGCCGCGGTGCTGGAGGCGGCGGCGGCCTCCTCGCCGGTGCCGGGACGGGCGGAGGTCCTGGTGCCCGGGGACCCGGAGCGTCGCAGCCGCTTGCGCCGGTCGGTCGAGGGCGTCCCCATCCCCGTCGCCACCTGGGACGAGCTGAAGAGGATCGCGGAGCGATTCGGGACCGGGATGCCCGCGGAGGGCTGAGCGGCCACGATGGGGCCTGGCTAGGCCCGGCCGACGGCCTCGAAGACCCAGATCGTGGCCGGAAGCCCCAGCACGGTGACGGGCCGGCGTTGCCGCAGGCGACGGCCGTGCTGCGCCAGCACCCCTCGCTCGAAGGCCGGCGAGGGGGGGTGCAGGAGCACGATTCGCCCTCCGGGCTCCACCACCCGCAGGAACTCGGCGAAGGCACGGGCGAGCCAGGTGGCGTGCTCGCCCGCCACCCGGTGGCGAAGCCCGAAGGGGAGGTTGGTGGCGATGGCGCCCAGGCCGTGAGGCGCGAAGGGGAGGGCGGTGGCATCGGCCACGATCAGGTGGGCCCCGACCGGCAGATTGGCGCGGGCGGCCCAGATCCCGTCCCAGGAGCGGTCGGCCGCCACCGTCTTCAGCCCGACGGCCAGGGCCTCGCCCACCACCGTTCCCGAGCCGCAGCAGGGGTCCAGCAGCGGCCGGGCCGGCCGGCCCGCCAGCCGCACCAGGGCCGCGGCCAGGGCCGGACGCAGGGCGCCCGGCCGCTCCACCAGCCTGGTCCTCGGCCGTCGCTCCAGGCGCAGGCCCAGCCGGTAGGTCGCGGCTCCGGTCTGCAGCACCCACAGCTCGAGGCGGGCGGGATCGGCCCGCCGCCAGCGGGGGTGGCTGCGGCGGACGGCCTCCACCAGCCGTTCCCGGAGCTGCGTGCGGAGGAAGCCCCGTTCGCCGGTCACCCGGGCGACGACCCGGAAGGTGTGGGAGCGGCCCCGGCGGCCGGGCAGCGCGGGCAGCAGCTGGAGGAGGCGGCGGTCGTCCCACAGACGCGCCACCAGGCGCGGGAGCGGGAGTTCCCCCCGTGCCGACCCCACCTGGGCCAGCACCTCCTCGGCCAGTCGGAGCCGGGGGAGAGCGCGCCCGGCCGGCATCGAGAACGGCACCACGTCGCTGCGGCCGTCGCTCTCCACCCGGCCCACCCTCCCCGGTGCCACCCGCTCGCGCAGCTCCTGGCGCAGCAACGGCCCCAGGCCGGGGACGGTGAGGGCCAGGTACTCGAGCGAGCACCCTGTGCCCCTCGCACCGTGCGGTCCGGTCGCCTCGCGAGACCCGGGTTCCATGGCTGGGCAGGAAGGGATACCATACGCGCCGGCCGGGGGCGGCCCAACCCGGTGGTGTCATCGGGGGAGAGGTCGGTGGCGAGGGGTGGGTCCCGGGCCGGTGCCCCCCGGCGTCGATGGGCGGGCGAACGATGAGCGAGGAGGCGGTGGCGCGTCCGGCGGTTCGGGTGCTGCTCCTCGACCCCGCCGACCGGGTCCTGCTCGTCCACCACCTGGACCCGGACACCGGCTTCGAGTGGTGGGCGGCACCGGGCGGGGGCGTCCGGCCCGGGGAGTCGCCCGAGGCCGCCGCGCTGCGGGAGCTCGAGGAGGAGACCGGGGCGAGGGGGGTGGAGCTGGGCCCCTGTGTGTGGCGACGCGAGATCGAGTTCCCTTCCCGCGGCCGCACCATCCGGCAGCAGGAACGTTTCTACGTGGCCCGGGCGGCGGCCTTCGAGCCGCGTCCGGCCGGGGTCCAGGCGGACGAGCTGGCGACCTTGATCGAGCAGCGCTGGTGGACCGCGGAGGAGATCGAGGCCTCGGAGCAGCGTTTCGGCCCCCGACGGCTGGGGGGCCTGCTCCGTGAGCTCCTGCGGGAGGGCTGGCCCTCGGAGCCGGTCGACGTGGGACCGTGAGCCGGCGACCTCGGTGCGGGGAACCCGGGCCCGGTGGGGGCGGCTGCCTACAATCAGCCGAGGTGAGGCTGCTTCCCGCCAACACGTACACCGCCGATCCGGCCCTGCGTTCGCTGCTCGGCGCCTGGCTGAGGCCAGAGGTGCTGGCCTGGGCGGAGCCCCAGCTGGAGGAGATGGGCCTGCTGGCGGCCGAGGAGCTCCACCGGCTGGGCGAGGAGTGCGAGCGGCAGCCGGCGTGGCTGCGAACAATCGACCCCTGGGGGGAGCGGGTCGACGAGGTGGTGTACCCGGAGGCGTGGCGCCGGCTGGGCGCCGTCGCCGCCCGGCACGGCCTGACCGGGCTCCCCTATGAGGAGGAGGCACGGCTCGTGGCCGGGCCGGACCTGCGCCTCGTCCACGCTGCCCTCTGCTACCTGTTCCAGCCCCAGACCGCGACCTACCTCTGCCCGGTGGCGATGACCGATGGCGCCGCCCGGGTGCTGATCGACTTCGGTCCCGAGGAGTTGCGGGCCGAGGTGGTCCCCCACCTGATCAGCCGTGACCCCGCCGCGGCCTGGACCGCTGGCCAGTGGATGACCGAGGTCCAGGGGGGGTCGGACGTGGGCGCGACCGCGGTCCGGGCGCGGTGCGTCGAGGGCGGATGGCGGCTGTACGGGCGCAAGTACTTCTGCTCCAACCTGGGCGGGGAGGTGGCGCTGGCCCTGGCCCGACCGGAGGGGGCCGGCTCCGGCACCGCGGGGCTCGCCCTGTTCCTGGTCCCGAGGCGTCTGGCCGATGGCTCCCCCAACCGCCTCCGGATCGACCGCCTCAAGGACAAGCTCGGCACCCGGGCCATGGCCACGGGCGAGGTCACCCTGGAGGGGACCGAGGCCCGGCTGGTGGGCCAGCCCGAGCGTGGGTTCGCCCAGATGACCTCGATGCTGAACGTGACGCGCCTGCACAACGCGGTGGCCTCGGCCGCCACCCTGCGCCGTGGCCTCCATCTGGCCCGGGGCTACGCGGCGGTGCGCACCGCCTTCGGGCGCCGGCTCGACCAGCTGCCGCTGCTGCGGCAGGTGCTGATGGGGCTGGCCGTCCAGGCCGAGGCGGCGCTGGTGCTGACCATGCGCCTGGCGGCGCTGCTGGGACGCGTGGAGACGGGGGCGGCGCTTCCGGAGGAGCGGGCC
>DASRBU010000189.1:0-5615 GCA_035653475.1 Candidatus Dormiibacterota bacterium
TCGACCCGGTTGCGGGGATCATCGCCTCCTTCGCCACCTTCGCCGTGGGCCAGCTCGTACGCCCGGTCGGCGCCATCATCCTCGGTAACCTCGGCGATCGCATCGGACGCAAGCCGATCCTGGTCGTGACGTTCACGCTGATGGGGGCCGCCACCTTCGCCATCGGTCTGCTGCCGCCCTATGGGGCGGTGGGGATCCTGGCACCGATTCTGCTCGTCGTCTGTCGTCTGTTCCAGGGCTTCGGCACCGGTGCCGAGTTCGCCGGGGTCTCCATCATGTTGACCGAGTACGCGCCGCCCGGACGGCGCGGTCTGTTCGGCTGTACCGGGGCCATCGGAAGCTCCACAGGACTCACGTTGGGGACCGGTACCTTCCTCGCCCTGCAAGCCCTGCCGCACGATCAGCTGCTGGCCTGGGGCTGGCGGCTTCCGTTCCTCGCCAGCGCCGTCCTGGTGGCCATCGGGCTCTACATAAGGACGCGCATCGAGGAGTCGCCGGCGTTCGTGAGGGTGGTCGAGCAGCAACAGGTCGAGCGCCTACCGCTCAGAGGGCTCGTCACGCAGGAATGGAGATCGCTCCTGCTGGTCGGCGGCCTCGCCGCCGGGATCCAGATGGGTACCTACGTGTTCCTGACCTACATCATCGCCTACTCCACCCTCCAGATCCACTTCGCTCCCGGCATCGCGACCTTCATGGTCACGCTCGCCGGTGTCGCGGCGATGATCGCGACACCGATCTTCGGCGCCCTGTCGGACGTGCTCGGTCGTAAGGTCGTCTTCGGTGGCTCGGCCCTGCTCGCGGCCATCTGCGTGTTCCCGTATTTCGCGCTCATCGGCACCCGCGATGCGGTGCTGGCAACGGTGGCCATCGTCGGCCTGGGGGGTGTGATCATCCAGGCCATGGCCGGGACGCAGGGATCGATGTTCGCCGAGGTCTTCAGCACCAAGCTGCGCTACAGCGGGTTCGCCGTGGGGCGCGAGGTCTCGGCCGCGATCTTCGGCGGGTTGTCCCCGCTCATCGCCGCCAGCCTGGTCGCCAGCACGCACGGAGCGTACTGGGGCATGTCGCTCTACCTGATCGGGGTCCTGCTGCTGACCTTCGTGGTGGTTCTGTTGGTCCCGGAGACGGCGAAGCGGCCGCTGCGGGCCTGACCGAACCGCTGGGGGACCCGCGCAGAACCCGTGAGCGGAGCCGCTCCGGCATCTCAGCCTTCTCGTGGTGAGGACAATGGTGGAATGAGCACGGACTGGGTGGAGGCGGTCGGGGGACCGATCCAGCCCCTCGCGTACCACGACCTCGAGGACCGGCCAGGGTTCAAGCTGGCGCTCCACGTCGTCGGCGGACGTTGGTACCTGTACGTCGGCCACCTCTGGCACAGCGGTTGGTCGATCGTTGACGTCACCGATCCGGAAGCGCCGAAGCTCGTGAGGTTCCTCGCGGGCCCCCCCAACACCTGGACGCTGCAGGTGACCATTCGTGGTCCCTTGATGGCGACCTCCCTGGAGCCGATCCCTCCGCACTGGGGGGGAGACCCCTCCAAGCCATACGAGGAGGGCGTCCTCATCTGGGATCTCGCTGACCCGGAGGACCCTCGGGTGAGGGGCCGTTTCCGCACCGGACACCGTGGCACCCATCGCAGCGGATTCGACTCGACCGGGCTCCTTCACCTGAGCGCCCGCATGCCCGGCTACGAAGGGCTGATCCTTGTCATCCTCGACCTCCGAAACCCCGAGTGCCCGCGTGAGGTCGGCCGCTTCCACATGCCCGGTCAGCACGTCGCCGCAGGTGAGCGCAACGACCAGCCGACGTTCGGGTTGCACGGGCCGCTGATGCGGGTCGGGGACCTCGGCTACCTGCCCTACGGGACCAGCGGCCTGGTCATCCTCGACCTCTCGGACCCCTCCCGTCCGGCGCTCCACGGACACCTGCCGTTGCACCCCCCGCTGGGCAGCGACATCGCCTGCCACACGGTGGTCCCGTTGCCAGGGCGGGGGCTTGCCGTGGTGAACTCGGAGGCGCTGGCCGAGAACTGCGACGAGCCGGTGGGCTTCGCCGGAACGGTGGACGTCACCGACCCGGCGAGACCACGTCTGATCGGCCTGTTTCCCACCCCCCGGCCGACGGCGGGGATGCCCTACCGATCGTTCTGCGAGAAGGGGGGGAGGTTCGGCCCGCACAACCAGAGCATGCCCGGCGACGATCCCCACCTGCTCAACTCCGACCGGATCTGCTTTCTCACCTACTTCAACGCCGGCCTGCGCGTTTACGACCTCGGTGACCCCCGGCAGGTGACAGAGGTCGCGTTCCTGGTGCCCAGGGACCCGGTACGTCGGTTCGGGCCTCTGCCGCGACGGCTCGTGGTTCAGGTGGAGGACGTCCTCGTCGACGCCCGCGGCATCGTGTACTTCACGGAGAAGAACAGCGGGCTCTACCTCGCACGCTGGCGGGGAGCGGTGTGAGCGGCTACACTGGGCGAGCCCTCTGGTTCGTCGGTCCTCGCCAGGTGGAGATCCGCGAAGAGCGGGTTCCGGAGCCGTCCGAGCAGGAGATCACCGTACGCGCCCGGGTCTCGCTCGTGAGCGCGGGGACGGAGATGCTCATCTATCGCGGGGAGGCCAACCCGGAGGCGGACCTGGGACTGCCGACCGCGAGGGGGAGCTTCGGCTTCCCGGTGAAGTACGCCTACCAGACCGTGGGTGAGGTGATCGCCGCCGGTGGCGACTCGGGCTACGAGGTGGGTGAGGTCGTCTTCTGCCGCCATCCCCACCAGGACGTCTTCACCATTCCCAGCCGGGGCCGATTGGTGGCCCGGGTACCCGGCGACCTGCCGCCGGAGCGGGCGGTGTTCCTCAACCTCCTGGAGGTGGCGCTGACGTCCCAGTTGGACGTGCCCACCCGACTGGGCGACCGGGTCGTCGTGTTCGGGCAGGGGACCGTGGGCAGCTTCTGCGCTCAGCTTGCCAGGCGGACGGCAGGTCGTCTGGCGGTGGTCGACCCGCTTGCCTCGCGTCGTCGGCTGGCCCTGGAGTGGGGAGCCGACCTCGCTCTCCACCCCTCCGAGGCCGAGGCCGGGGTCCGGGCCATGACCGAGGGGACGGGGGTCGACGTCGCCATCGAGGCCACCGGCGCTCCGTCCGCGCTCCAATCGGCCATACGGTGCACGGGTCAGGAGGGCACGATCGTGGTCATGTCGTTCTTCGGAACCCGGGTGGTGCCGCTGATCCTGTCCCCGGAGTTCCACTTCCGTCGCCACCGTATCGTGAGCTCGCAAGCCAGCCAGGTCGGAAGCGGACTGCAGCCGCGGTGGTCCCACGCACGCCGGGCCAGCGTGGGCGTCGACCTCCTGCGTCAGAGCTGGCTGAAGACGACCGTTACCCACCGGATGTCGTTCGGAGACGCGGCCGAGGCCTATCGTCTGCTCGACACGCAATCGGAGGAGGTACAGGGAGTCCTGCTCACGTATCCATAGGGTGAGCGGGGCCGCTTCATCGAGTTCCTGCGGCGACCGCTCCGGGGGAGCCAGCAGCCGATTCTCCCCATTGTGGCATCCGCGGCACCGATCGGCCGGGGTGACCAGGCTCGTGGCCTCGACCGAGGCTTCTCCGGTTCCTCCCGCCCCGTCCCGACCGGAACGCGATCCGAGCGGGCGGGCCGCGCGCCGCACCCGGGCGTGACCGGTCCGTGGCGAAGGTGAGCTGTCTCCGACACCGACCGCGGCGGTGTCCGGAGGTGGCCCGCGACCTCTTCGAGGCTCCGACCCGGCGCTACGTCGTTGGCTGGCTCGGGTCGGAACACGTGCGCTCGCCCCGGTAGCTCGACACCAGAACGAGGAGCTCGATGCATGGAACGCCATCGCCCGCGAGGAGATCCGGCGTTGTTCGACAACGCACCGATGCAGCTCGGAGGAGACCTGCGACTCACCAGCCCTCCGGAGCTCGTCGCAGGCGCCCGGCGGCGACGATGGGCATCCAGTCTCTCGCAGGCTGCGATGGGCGGGAGCGCACCTTCGGTGAGAGGAACCGGCGGCCGCCAGACCGGGAGCGTCGCCCACGTGCGCCGGGGGACCGGGGTTCGGGTAGATGCACCAGACATATCCACTCCGACCTTCGTTGACAGAACGGCATCGTCTTCCTTACGTTCCGGTGCATCTCGAACACGTACGCCGCTTCGAGAGCCCGCGTAGCAGGTGGTTCGGAGGCCAGGATCACGGTGGCCGTAGTCGATGACCACCCCGTGGTCAGGGGGGATCACTGCTCTGATCAAGAAGTCGGGAACCTGTCGCGTGGTCGGCGAGGCGGGCACGGCTCGGGCTGCCCTGCAGCTGCTCCCCACCGTTGGGCTCGACGTCGTCCTCCTCGACCTCGGCTCCTGGACGATAAGGGCTCGGCAGTCATCCGGGACCTCGATCGCGGCCTGCCGCAGGGCGAGCTGCTGGTGCTCACCGCATACGAGAAGGTAGGGATGGCCACGAAGCGTTACGATTTGGAACTCGTGGCTACCTCCTCGACGGCGTGGCCGGCCAGGAACCGCTAAACGCCATCGCTCGAGTCATCGCCGGCAGGCGATCATCGATCCCATCGTCCGGGACGTCTCCCATCCGACGCACGCGGCCGTCGTGCCGATCCTCGAGGCGTCCGGCATGCGGCCTACGCGCCCGGCGCCCGATCGGCTCGCGGCGACGTCGTGGTGGAGCGAGGTGGCGACCGCCGGTCACCCCGGCTCACCGGTCCCGGCCTCCTCGCGATCGAGACAACCGGCCACGGCCGGCGTATGGTGGAATCGCTGGCGCTTCCACGAGGCTGCCGGCGAGATTGCCGACCGGTGAATAGCTGACCCAGCGGTGCGGTGCTCGTACGCCGGGCAGAGAAAGAAGGGTGATGATGGAGCGCTGGCACCGTTGAGAGCCGACCTGAAGGACATCCGCCAGGGTGACCGGGGCGCCCCGGGCGGTGGCCCGCGATCCCGGCGGGCCGATGCGCTCCGGGTCGCGTCCCCGAGACGAGACCGAGGAGAGCCAGACGATGGCCGAAGAGACCTTCCCTGAGCCCTTCTTCGAGCGCCGATTTCGGTCGCCGGGCACGGAGAGGCTCGGGTCCTCGGCGGCCATGGTTCAGACGAGCCTCGAGGAGCACATCCGATGATTGGTCTGATCGTCGCCGCCATCGTGGTCGCCTTCCTGGTGCTGGTGGTGGTTCCGTCCAGCGTCCGAATCGCCAGAGAGTACGAGAGAGGCGTCGTCTTCCGACTGGGTCGCCTGATCGACCTCAAGGGGCCGGGCCTCTTCTTCATCTTCCCCTTCGGCGTCGATCGACCCACCAAGGTCGATCTCCGCGTGATCACCTTGGAGGTCCCGCCGCAGGAGGTGATCACCGCCGACAACGTGACCGTCAAGGTCAACGCCGTCATCTTCTTCCAGGTGGTCGACGCCCGTGCGGCCATCACGCACGTCTTCAACTACGGCATGGCGACCTCCCAGATCGCCCAGACCACGCTCCGAGCCGTGCTCGGCCAGTCGAGCCTGGACGAGCTGCTGGGCCAGCGTGACAAGATCAACCAGACGCTCCAGGCGATCATCGATCGCCACACGGAGCCCTGGGGCATCAAGGTCACCGCGG
>DASRBU010000190.1:0-3394 GCA_035653475.1 Candidatus Dormiibacterota bacterium
AGCTCTACACCCTCCTCTCGGCCCTCTCCGGCCTGCCCCTCGACCAGGGCATCGCCGTGACCGGGTCGGTCAACCAGCACGGCGAGATCCAGGCCGTGGGCGGGGTGACGGAGAAGATCGAGGGCTTCTACCGGCTGTGTCAGGCCCGGGGCCTGAACGGCCGCCAGGGCGTGATCATCCCGGCCGCGAACGTGCAGCACCTCTCGCTCTCCGAGGAGACGCTGGCTGCCGTCGCCGCGGGTCGCTTCCACGTCTGGGCGGTGCGCACGGTGGACGAGGGGATCGAGCTGCTGACCGGCCGCCCGGCCGGCCAACGGCAGGCCGACGGCTCCTTCCCCGAGGGTAGCGTGCACCGGCTGGTCGACGAGCGGCTCGGTTCCTACGCCGAGCGGCTCCGCTCGTTCTCGGTGACGCCGGACGGCGGCCCCCGCGAGCGCTGATGGGTCCGCCCCGGCTCCCGGGGTCGGCACGCTCAGCCGAGGCCCAGGGATCGTGGAGGTCGAGGTACGCGACCATCGCGGTCCGGCCGCCGACCGCCTCGAACCGCAGCTGCGCGACCTGGGTGAGACCCACGGCGAGGGCCGCGCCCCAGGCGTCCTGGCCACCGCCGAGGACGACCGAGCCGAGGGCGAGGCGCCCACCGACGTCCACCCCGGAGGTGCCCGGGGGCGGCCGGGGAGGCCCACGGCGGCGTCGGGCCGGGGCGGGGGCCAGGCATGCCACGGTCCGGGAGGCGAACCCAGGAGGCGGCTCGTGCGCGGGCGAGAGGAGCAACGGCTCGTCCACCACCGAGGCCAGCTCGGAGATCGGGCGGCGGCCATCGGCACAGACCGCGGCGTGCCGGAGGGCCGCGTCCCGCTCCATCCCGCCGGCGATCCCGATCGCCAGATCGGGGCGAGCTCCCGGACCTGCTCGCAGCCCATGTCAGCGTTCATGGCTCACCTCTCAGCTCCGCCCGGAGCTTCATCAACGCGATCCGGATGCGGATCTTGGCGGTGCCGACCGGGATGCCCTCCAGCTCGCCCATCTCGCGGGCGGTGTACCCGTGCAACACCGCCAGGACCAGGGCCCGGCGCTGTTCCTCGGGAAGGGGCAGCAACGCCTCCCGCACGGGCTCGGTATCGGCCGCCGGCCATCCCTCCCCGTCGGGCGACGCCTCCGCCCGGTGTCCCCCCAGCAGCACCTCTGGGCCGACCGCTTCGGAACGGTGGTACGGCAGCACGTCGATGGAGACGTTGCGGGCGATGCTCAGGAGCCACGCGGCCACGCCTCCCCTCCGGGCGTCGTATGCCGACGCCTGCCTCCAGGCCTGGACGAAGGCCTCCTGCGCCGCCTCTTCGGCCGCCTCTCGATCCCGCAGGATCGAGAGCGTCATCCCGAACACGCGGCGCTGGAAGCGGTCCACGAACGCGGCTGCCGCCTCGGGATCCCCAGAGCCCAGCCCGGCCAGCAGGACCTCGTCCGACCGGGTCCAGGCCACCGGTCCGTCGGCCATCTCCATCGGTACTACTGGGCCCGGGCGGCGAAAGGATTGCCCGCCCTCGGTCCTTCTCCTCGGCAATCCCGGAGCGCCCGGGCCCCGGTAGTACGCGGTGACGACCGATCGGAAAGGAGGTTGGCCATGCCGTGCAACCGACGAACCCGACCGCTGGGCCTGGGTGGCGTGCTGGCGGACGTCGTCCTGCTGGGCGCGGCCTGCGGGGGCGGGGCCACCGGCTCGACCGGGTCCTCGCTGCAGATCGTCTCCCCGGCGAACGGGCCACCGTGTCCGAGCCGTTCACGGTCGAGCTCGAGGCCAGCGTGCCCCTCGGGGACCCCAGCACCGGGGACGATCACGTCCCCCTGTGCTTCGATGGCGCCAGCTGCGACCGCGAGTACACGCTGGGGTACGGCAGCTCCATCCCCGTCGAAGGGCTGTCCCCCCGGGGAGCACACCATCGTGGCCTCGCTCCGCAACGCCGACCACTCCGCCGGCGGCACCACCGACACCATCACGGTGACGGTCGCCGCGGCATCCGTCGACAGCGCCTCCCCGGCCCCGACCCCGGGCGCTGCGTACGGCGGCTACTAGCCTGGAGCGCTACCCGCGGCGGGCACGGTGGTTTCACGCCGGCATCGACCTAGCCACCCTGGCCCTGCTGCTCACCGGGTGGTGGCTGATGCTGGGCGAGGAGGGGAACCCCAGCCCGCTGGCCCGGGTCCTCGCGCTGTCGGACGTCGGCCTGCACGTGTAGGGTGGGGCGCTCGCCGTCCCGGCGCTCGTGCCGCTCCTGCTGGGCCGCAGGGGGGTGGCCGTGTTCGTCCAGGAGACGCTGCGCCGGGACCCCGGTGACCGCCAGTGGTGGGTACGCTGGCCGGCGGCCGTCCTCACCGGACGCTTCGGCCGCCACGAAGGGCGCTGCGATCCCGGCCAGCGCCTGGCCAACCTCCTCCTGGTGGGCGGCCTCCTGGTGCTGGTCGGGACGGGCCTGGGCCTGACCGCGCTGCACGGCGGGCCGGTGTTCGCCTGGTTGAGCAGGATCCACCGCTGGACGACGTACGTGGTCACGACCCTGATCGCCGGAGACGTCCTGATCGCCCTCGGAGTCCTACCCGGCTACCGGGGGGTGTGGCGGTCGATGCACCCCCCGGGGAGGGGTGCCGGAGGCGACGGCACGACGTGTCTGGCCCGGCTGGACCGAGCGGGCGCTGGGCCGGGCCAGCCGGAACCGGCCGGCCCGGCCGGGGGGCGACCGTTCCGCGGGGGCGTCGCCGCCTCCCGAGGCCCACCCCGAGCCGGCCCTCCCGGGCGAGTGAGGTCCCGACCCGCCCGCCGACGAAGGACCCCGGGCCGGGCGGCGACCCCGTGTGAGCGCCGGCCCTGCCGCGGCCGCCGCGTTCAGGGGCCCGAGCCGGAGGGCGCCTCGGGGGCGCCCGCGACCGGGGCAGGGCCCGGCGCGCCGCCCGGCGGCCCCACGTCCTCGGAGCCACCCGCTCCGGCCGGGCCCCCGGCAGCGCCAGTCGGGACCTCGTCCCTCAGGCCATGACGCCGGCGTCCACCAGGTACACGGCCCCGGTCACGTAGCCGGCCTCCGGGCTCAGCAACCAGCAGACCAGGTTGGCCACCTCCTCCGGCGTCCCCAGGCGGCGCAGGGGGACGCGCGCCACCAGCGCCTCGCGGGCGGCCTCGGGGTCGTCGGGCGAGCCGGCGGCGTTGATGGCGGCCAGCATCCGGGTGTCGATGAAGCCGGGGGCCACGGCGTTGACCCGGACCCCGAAGGCGGCCCCCTCCAGGGCGGCGCTGCGGGTGAGGCCGATCACGGCGTGCTTGGAGGCGGAGTAGCCGGCGAGACGGGTGCTGCCGCGCAGCCCGGCGATGGAGGCGGTGTTGACCACCGCCCCGCCCGAGCCCCGG
>DASRBU010000191.1:0-12181 GCA_035653475.1 Candidatus Dormiibacterota bacterium
GATGTCGGCCCGGGTGGAGTCGATGGGGAAGAAGGAGACGAAGAGCCCGTTCTCGTGCGCGAAGCGGGTCGACTCGATGGTCAGCTCCAGGGCCCGTTCGTACTCCCAGCGGTAGGCGTACTGGATGATGTGCTCGCTGGAGGGGATCTCCATGACGATGGCGTCGACGCCTGCCTCCAGCGCCCGCTTCACGTCGTCCACCATGCAGCGCGAGAAGGCGAAGATGCGGGCCGGCAGGCCGGCCCGGGCGATCCGTCGCACCGCCTCTGCGTCGGCCGGCGACACCGCCGGCAGACCGGCCTCGATGCGCTGGACGCCCGCCTCGGCCAGGGCCTCGGCGATGCGCAGCTTGTCGTCGGGGGTGAACTCGACCCCGGCCTGCTGCTCACCGTCGCGCAGGGTCACGTCGTGGATGTCGAGGCGCTCCGGAGGCGAGAAGTCCCCCACCACCTCCGGCTGGTAGTTCCAGGGGCTGACGAAGTACTGGTCGGTCTTCCACGGTTGATCGGCCATGGGGATTCACCTCCGTGTTCGCATGGTTGCCGCCGGCACCGCTCCGATCACGGGCAGACGACGATCCGCCCCCGGACGTCGCCCGTCCGCAGCAGCTCCAGGGCCCGGTTCGCCTCCTCAAGCGGCAGCCGATCCATCACCTGGGGCCGGACCTTCCCCTCCTCCACGGCCCGCAGGGCGCCCCTGGCGTCCTCGCGGGTCCCGTTGCGGGAGCCGAGCAGGGTGATCTCGCCCAGGACCAGGTGGGCCGAGTCCAGCCCGTACTCCAGGCCGGGCCGGTAGCCGCAGCAGACCAGGCGGGCGCCGGGGCGCAGCGTGGCCAGGACGGCCAGGAACCCCTCCCGGGAGCCGGAGGCCTCGAAGCCCACGTCGGCGCCCTGGCCGGCCCAGGCCCGCACCCGCTCGGCCCCCTCGGGCGCCACCGCCAGCTCGGCCCCCGCCTCGAGGGCGAGATCGCGATGGCTGGCCACGGGGTCGATCGCTGCCACCCGGGCCCCCAGGGCACGGGCGATCTGGACGCCGCTCAGGCCCAGGCCTCCGGCGCCGCCCACCACCACCGTCTCCCCGGCCTGCACCGCCGCCCGTCGGACCAGCGCCCGCCAGGGGGCGGTGACCGCGTCCATGGCCACCCCGGCCAGCTCGAAGGGCAGCCGCTCGCCGAAGGGGAGCAGGTTGCGGGCGGGGACCACGACGTACTCCGCCAGCCCTCCGTCACGGTCGAAGCCGATGCGCCGGGAGCTGGGGCAGAGGGTGTCCTGTCCCGCCCGGCACCAGAGGCAGGTCCCGCACGGGTCGTAGACGTAGCAGGCCACGCGCGTCCCCGGCTCCATGCCGTCCACCGGCGTGACCAGCTCCCCCGCCACCTCGTGGCCGGGGACGATGGGGAGCGGGGTGGTGGAGAAGACCCCGGAGGTGATCTTGAGGTCGGTGCCGCAGATGCCCACCGCCCGCACCCGGACCAGGGCCTCGCCTGGGCCGGGCCTGGGATCGGGCACCTCGTCCACCTCCAGCGGGGCGCCGAAGCGGCGCAGGACCGCCGCCCTCATCCCCGGGGCTCCGCGACCGGCTCGTACCCGGCCTCGGCCAGGCTGCCCACGCCCAGGTACGCCCCCACCACCTCGACCGTCTCCGCGCCCGGGTTGCGCAGCCAGTGGACGACGCCGGCGGGGACGAACTGGGCGGTGCCGGCGCCGACCTCCCGCTCCTCCCCGTCCGCCCCCACCCTGGCCCGGCCCCGCAGCACGTAGAGGACCTCGTCGGCACGGGGGTGGCGGTGGGGACGGTGGGCGGCTCCGGGCGGGAACAGGGTTCGGAAGAGGCAGGCGGAGCGGACGCCTCCCCGCTCCTCGCCCACCAGGAAGCGGATGTCCACGTCCTGCCATCCCTCCTCGGCCCGCACCGGCGCCGCCGGCACCTCGTCGACGTGGACGAGGAAGGAGACGGGGAGGGCCGGATCGCGCTCCGACATGGCTCAACGACCTCCTTCGGCCCCGGCCTGCGCGGTCGGGGTGGCAGCCTCGAATCCGTAGAGCCGCGCCGGGTTGTCCTCCGCCACCCGGCGCGCCGTGGCCGGGTCGAGGGCGGCGCGGAGCTGGTCCCAGGGCCGCGGGGTCGCCATGTCGAAGGGGAGGTCGGTGCCCAGGACCACGTTCTCCGCCCCCACCCGAGACACCAGGTAGGAGAGGGCCTGGGGATCGTGGGTGATGGTGTCGAAGATCAGGCGACCGAGGTAGGCCCAGGGGTCGGCGGGCGTGCCCTCCAGCTCGGGGCGGACGGTGCGCGCGTGGCGCAGCCGGCCGGCCTGGTAGGGGAAGTAGCCGCCGGCGTGGACCAGCACCAGGATCAGGCCGGGATGGCGGTCGAGGAGGCCAGCGCAGATCAAGCGCTCGACCGCGACCGTGGTCTCGAGCTGGTTCCCGATCACGTTCTGCAGGTACCAGTCACCCAGCCCGGGGTGGGCCGGGTTGTAGGCGGGATGGATCATGACCGGCAACCGCAGACGCTCGGCCGCCGCCCAGAACGGCTCCAGGTCGGGGTGGTCGAGCCGCCGGCCGGCCACGTTGGTCGCCACCTCCACCCCCACGCATCCGGCCCGGTGCTGCTCCTCCAGCACCTCGGCCGCCCGCTGCGGTCGCCGCAGGGGCACGTGGGCCATCCAGCGCAGGCGGTCGGGGCGGTGGGCGCAGAGGTCGCGCAGCCCGGCGTTCACCGCCTCGCACATGGCCTCGCCGGCCCCGGGGTCGACCTCGTAGTAGAAGAGGGGCGGGGCGACCGAGACCACGGCGGCCTCCAGCCCCCGGGACTCCAGCTCGGCCAGCTTGGCCTCGGGATCGTGGAACGAGCGCTCCAGGGTGTAGGGGACGTGCGGGCCACCGCTGATGCGGTCCCCGTCGATGGTGACGCCGTAGACCCGCTCGCGGCGGAGCAGGTCGAGCGCCGGCTCGGGCATGGCGTGGTTGTGGACGTCGATCCTCATGCTCCTCCTCGGTCGTGGTCGCCGGCTTCGGCCCGGATCAGGTCGGCGAGGCGCAGGCGATGGGAGTCCTGGGCGCCGTCCGAGTGGAGGAAGGACAGGCAGTCGCGCAGGCACTTCTCGACCCCGGCCTCCTGGGACATGATGGCCAGGCCGCCGTGGATCTCCATCGCCGACAGGCACACCCGGACGGCGGTGTCGGCCGCGATCAGCTTGGCCGCGCTGCCCAGCCGGTGGTCGTAGGCGGGATCGTGCTCGACCGCCCAGGCGGCGCGCCAGATCAGGCTGCGGGCCGCCTCCAGCTGGGCGTGCATCTCGGCCAGGCGACAGGCCACGTTCGCGTGCTCGATCAGGGGCCGACCTCCCTGGACCCGGGTGCGGGCGTGCTCGACCGCCATCTCGTAGGCGGCCCGGGCCGTGCCCAGGGTGGTGGCGCCGGCCTCGATGGCGCTCTCCTTCAGGATCTCCCGCGCCCCGGCGAAGCCGTGGTGGGCCTCGCCCACCAGTCGCCAGGGCTCGAGGACCACGTCCTCGAAGCGCAGGGCGGCGTTGTTGATGGTGCGCTGGCCGATCTTCTCGTGCACCCGGGTGACCTCGAAGCCGGGCAGGCCCGGCTCCAGCAGGAAGGCGCTCGTCCCTTCCGGAGCCGGCCGGGTGGGGTCGGTGCAGGCGAAGACCAAGTAGAAGCCGGCGTCGGCCCCATTGGAGATGAAGCGCTTGGACCCGTTGAGGACCCAGCCGCCCTCCGCCCGGGGCTCGGCCCGGGTCCGAAAGCGGAAGTCGGGCCAGGGGATCATGTAGTCGGAGCCGGTCTCGGGCTCGGTGAAGCAGATCGCCAGCACGCAGCGGGGGTCGGCCAGGAACCGCTCCAGGAAGCGCCGGCGGGTCTCCCCCCGGGCCAGCCGGGCCAGGATCCGCTGCACCTTGAGGGTCTGATCCAGGATCACGGCGAAGCCCATGTCGCCCCAGGCCAGCTCCTCGATCAGGACACAGAGGCCCAGGGCGGTGGCGCCGCCCCCGCCCTCCTCTCGGGGCAGCCCCAGGGTGCGCCAGCCCCGCCGGGAGGCCTCTTCGACCAGGTCCCAGGCCACGCGCCGGGCCGGGTCGGGATCCCATTCCCGGCTCGCCGCCCGGGGCCGCAGCTCCCGGGCGGCGAAGGCGTGGACCTCCCGGCGCAGGCGCTCGAGGTCGGGGCCGAGCTCGAAGCGGGGGGCCACCTCCGGGCCGGCAGAGGGGCTCCGGGTCGGGTCACGGACGGTATCGGACATGGCTCCCTCCCCCTGCAGGGAAGTCTCCCGGCGCGGATCGGCGGCCGGGGTGCGTCCTCTGCCTCCCCGGCTCCGACACCGGTTCAGAGCATGATCCGGCCACCGGCGACGTCCAGGGTCACCCCGGTCAGCCACGACGAGCTGTCCGAGACGAAGAAGAGGGTGGCCAGAGCGACGTCCTCCGGCGTGCCCAGGCGGCCGAGCGGGGCCATCTGCGCCACCTCCCGCTGCCGCTCCTCGGGCATGATGCGGCGGACGCGCTCGGAGAGGACCGTGGCCGGCGCCACGCAGTTGACCCGAACCCCGTAGGCCCCGACCTCCTTGGCCACGTGCCGAGTGAACATGGCGATGCCGGCCTTGGAGGCGGCGTAGGAGGCGGTGGTGAGGATGTCGAGGAAGCGGGCAGCGTTGGAGGCCATGGTCACGATCGCCCCCCGCCGGCGCTCGATCATGCCGGGGAGGAAGCTCTTGACGGTGAGGAAGGTGGCGGTGAGGTTGGAGTCGATCACCTCGCGCCATTCCTCCTCGCTGATGAGGTGGGCGGGCGTGTAGCGTCCGAAGCCGCCGGCGAAGGCGACCAGGATGTCGGCCGGCCCGAACTCGCGCTCGGTGCGCTCTCGCAGCCGCTCCACGGCCTCGAACCGGGTGCAGTCGGCGGGTACCCCGATCGCCTGGCCGCCGGCTTCGAGGATGCCGGCCACCACCCCGTCGATCGCCTCCCGGTCGCGGCCGCTGACCACCACCCGGGCGTGGTTGGTGGCCAGCATGCGGCAGGTGGCGGCCCCGATCCCCCGCGAGCCGCCGGTCACCACCGCGACCTTGCCGGCCAGGTCGGGATAGGTGGGGATCGCCACCCCGTCCACCGTCGCCTCAGCCACGGGCTCGGCTCCCCAGGTCGTTGACCGGGCAGCGCGGGGGCTCCCCTCGGATCGCCCTGGCGACCTCCTCGGCCGCTCGTCGTCTGAGCTCATGCTCCGCCTCCTCGGAGTAGAACGCCATGTGCGGGGTGATCAGCGCCCGGGGGTGCCGGCGCAGGGGGTGGTCGGCGGGCAGGGGCTCGACCTCGGTGACGTCCAGGGCGAGCGCCGAGAGCCGGCCCTCCTCCAGCCCCCGCAGCGCCGCCTCCAGGTCCACCAGGCCGCCCCGGGCGGTGTTGACGAGCACCGGCGCCCTCCGCATGGCGGCCACGGCCGCGGCGTCGATGAGGTGGTAGTTCTCCGGGGTCAGGGGTGCGTGCAGGGAGATGAAGTCCGCCTCCGAGATGGCCTCGACCAGGCTCGAGGCCCGCTCCGTTCCCTCCAGATCCCAGGAGGTGAGGTAGGGATCGAAGCCGATCACCTCGAGGCCGAAGGCGCGGGCCCGGGCGCCGACCCGACGGCCGATGCGGCCCGTGCCCACCAGCGCCAGGCGGCGCCCCTGGAGCCGCCGGATGCCGCCGCGCGGCACCTGCCAGGCGCCGTCCCTGACCGCGTTCGTCGCCGGCAGCAGGCCCCGGGCCGCGCAGAGCAGGAGGGCCAGGGTGTGGTCCGCCACCTCGTCGAGGCAGTAGTCGGGCACGTTCGTGACCTGGATGCCATGCCGGGTGGCGGCCTCGAGATCGATGTTGTCGACGCCGATCCCGCAGCGCGCGATCACGCGGCAGCCGGCTCTGGCGGCGGCCGCGATCACCGGCTCCGTGATCCCGGCGTAGACGACCAGGATGGCCGCGGCCGAGGCCGCTTCCCGGGCCAGGGTGGCCTCGTCCGTGGCCGGGGCGGGGACCAGGTCCAGGCCCAGGGGCCCGAGGACGGCCCGCTCCACGTCGAGCGAGCCGAACACGGCCACGGTGTCGGTGACGAGCACGCGCTCGGGCATGGCTTCGGCGACCCCCGACCTAGGCCAGCGCTTCCTCGTCGAACGGGTACTTGGTGAAGATCACCGGTCCGTCCTTGGTCACCAGCAGGTTCTCCTCCAGCCGGACGGTCTGCTCCAGGCCGGGGTGGCCGGCGAAGGTCTCGGCGGCGAAGTACATGCCCTCCTCGAGCGGTACCGGGTACTCCAGGGAGTAGGCCCGGGAGATCCACATGCCCTCGTAGAGGGAGAGGCCGATGGAGTGGGCGAACTGCTGCAGGGTGACCGTCTTGTACTCGTCGTCGGCGTAGGTCGGGAGCCTGGCGGCGACGTCGGCCGTGGTGTTGCCGGCCTTCATCATCTCGATCGCCGCGTACATGGTCTCGTAGCACTCCTTGTAGAGGTCCTTCTCCTTCGGCGTCCACTTCCCGCCCACCTTGAAGCAGCGCACGAAGTCGACGAAGTAGCCGCCCGGCCCGACCGCGTTCTGGTCGATGATCACCAGGTCCCCCTGGCGGATGACCTTGTCCGTGTGCCAGCGTCGGTAGGGGCTGGTGTTGCCGCCCGAGGCAACGATGATGTCGTAGACGAAGTCGAAGCCCTGGGAGTAGAGGTACTCGTTGACCTTGGCCGTGATCTCGGACTCCCGGACGCCGGGCTTCAGCCACTCGTGCTCGATCTTCCAGAAGGAGGTGTCGCCGATGGCGGAGGAGATCTTGAGCAGCTCGATCTCGTCCGGCGTCTTGACCACCCGGGCGCCCGACATGGCCGGCCAGGCGCTGACCACGTTCAGGTTCAGCTCCTGGAAGGCGGCGTAGGCGGAGGGGTCGTAGACGTCGACCCCGATGCGCTCCTTCTCGACGTGGTGCTCCTTCAGCACCTCGAGGATCGACTGGGCCATGCGCCGGGCCATCATCGGCTCCGCCGTCTCGGCCCACTTCCAGGTGATGGCCGGGCGGATGTTGCCCTTGAGCCAGGGAGCGTCGATCTTGGCGCACTCCAGGTCTGAGCCGGCGGTCTCGAAGAGGACCGGATCGCCGTCCCGGGGCAGGACGCAATAGCGGATGTAGATGTTGTTCTTCCAGTTCCCCTGGTACACGCTGGTGAGGTACCGGACGTTCTCGCCCACGAAGCACACCAGGGCGCCCAGGTCGTGCTTCTCCATCATCGCCCGGGCCCGGGCCAGACGGTCGCGGCGCAGCCGGTCGAAGTCCACTCGGGCCTGCCAGTCGGTGCCCGTGGTGCTGTAGGTGCGTCGCGGGTCGAACTCGTGCGGCTTCTGCAGGAAGGAGAGGTCCATCCCCTTGCCGTAGGGCGTGGTCTCGTGGGAAGTCGTCGCCATCGGGCCTCCTTTCTGCTCTGTGGAACGTTATATCGGAACACGGAAACTCAGAGCATTATCGCCGACCCGGGCCCGGGCCGGTAGCGGCGGGCCCGGTCCGGGGCCGGGCGCGGGCGCGCGCCCTCGGCGGGAGGGAAAGGGGATGCCGCGGCCGCGGTCGGTCGGGGGGCGCGGCCCCGACCCCGGCGGGCGAACGTCCGCTCAGGAGGCGGGGTCGGGCCAGACCAGGGCGCCCCGGCCCAGCAGGCGCCCGTGCTCCAGGTCGTCGTGGATGCCCCGCACCCCGCTCAACGCCTCCCGGCGTCCGATCACGGGCCGGACCCGCCCCTCCGCCACCAGGCGGGCGGCGAGCTCGAACTCGCCCCTGGTCGCGTAGCGGGAGCCGAGGATGGCGAGCTGGGAGAAGACGAGCTGACGGGGGCTGACCGGGAAGTCGACCCCGGGGAAGGTGGTCAGCGTCACCAGACGGCCGTACGGCCCGAGCGCGTCCAGCCCCCAGCTCAGGCTCTCCCGCCGGCCCAGGAAGTCGATCACCACGTCCGCGCCGCCCTCCCAGCCCGAGGGCAGGCGCACGGAGTGGAAGTCGGTCGAGTCCAGGGTCGGGATCTGCAGCTCCTGCTCCAGGTGCCGGCGCTTGGCGGGGACCGTCTCCAGACCGACCACCTCGGCCCCGAACAGCCGGGCCACCTGCACCATGTGGATGCCGAGCCCGCCGCCGGCGGCGATCACCGCCACCCGGTCCCCGGGCTGGAGGCGGGCCAGGTGCGACACGTGGACCGGGGTGGCGACCGCGTCGGCGATCACGGTGGCCTCCACCGGGTCCAGGCCGGGCGGGAGCGAGATTGCGTTACGCTCCGGCAGTGCCACCAGCTGGGCGTAGCCTCCGTCGCGGTCCACCCCGATCCATCCCTCCAGGCGGAGGCACAGGTCCTCCTGCCCGGCCAGGCAGCGGGCGCAGCGGCCGCAGAACAGGTAGAAATACGCGCTCACCAGCTCGCCCCGACGGGAGGGGTCCACGCCGGGACCGGTCTCGACGATCCGGCCCACCAGCTCGTGGCCCGGCACCCGGGGCAGGTCGTTGGGGTCCGCACCCAGATGGCCCCGGATGCAGTTCAGGACGGTCAGGCCCACGCCGCAGGCGAGCACCTGGACCAGCACCTCGCCGGGGCCCGGGCGTGGCTCCGGCACCGGCTCCAGGACCAGCTCCCCGCCCCAGGCGTGGATTCGCGCTGCTTCCATGGCTCGGAATCTTATTCCGCCACGCGGTATGGTTGTTGACGTTGTCGCCTTGCCCCACCTAGGATGCTGCCGAACCAAGCCAGGTAGGGAGGGACGCCATGCAAGGATTCGTCGAGCAGACCCTGAACGGGTTGACCTTCGCGGGGCTGCTCTTCTTGCTGGGCAGCGGGTTCACGCTCATCTTCGGCCTGATGCGGATCGTGAACCTGGCTCACGGCGGCACCTACCTCGTGGGCGGGTACGTCGGCTACTCGGCCATCGCCCTCACCCACAGCTTCGTGCTCGGACTGGCCGCGGGCGCGATCGCGATGGCCGTCTTCGGGGTGATCCTGGAACGGGGGTTGCTGACCCGGGTGCGGGGCATGCCCTTCTCCGAGCTGCTGCTCACCATGGGCGTGGCCTTCATCATGGGCGACACGGCCCTGGCCATCTGGGGCGGCGATCCACTGGCCATCCACATGCCCGGGGCCCTCGACCGCTCCAGCCGCCTGGGCCCCCTGACCTACCCCAACAGCCGCTTCGTCATCCTGGGCGTGGCCATCGCCGTGGCCTTGCTCCTCTCCTACCTGCTGGGGCGGACGAGGGTCGGGGCCATCATCCGGGCGGGCGTGGACGACCGGGAGATGGTGAGCGCGCTGGGCATCAACATCAACCGGGTCTTCACCGCCGTCTTCGTCCTGGGCGCGCTCCTGGCCGGGCTGGCGGGGGTGCTGGGCGGCAGCCTGCTCACCCTCTACCCCGGGGGTGACTCGGACATCCTGGTCTTCGCCCTGGTGGTGGTCATCATCGGCGGGCTGGGGTCGTTGCGGGGCGCGATCGTGGGCAGCCTGGTGGCCGGCCTGCTCGACAACTACGGACAGGCGTACTTTCCCGAGCTCGCCTACTTCACGCTCTTCGCGCCCATGGTGGCCATCCTGCTCTGGCGGCCTCAGGGCCTGTTCGGGAAGAGCACGGTCTGATGAGCGCGGCCGTACGCGTCCTCGACCGTCGCCCGGGCTGGCTGCGCGCTGCCGTGGCCCTGGTGCTGCTGGCGGTGGCGGCCATCGTCCCCCAGCTGGGGTCCACGTTCTACGTCTCGCTCGGCCTCAACTTCCTGATCTTCGGCCTGCTGGCCATGAGCCTCGACCTGATCGGAGGCTACACCGGGCTGGTCTCCCTGGGCCAGGCGGCCTTCCTGGGCGTGGGGGCCTACGGCATCGCCTGGGGGCTGAAGCAGGGCATGAGCGCCAACGTCAGCATCGGGCTGGCGCTGCTCGCGGTGGTGATCACGGCCCTGGTCTTCGGGCTCGCCGCCGTCCGTGTGGGCGGCATCACCTTCGTCATCCTCACCCTGGCCCTGGGCCAGATCATCTGGGGTCTGGCCTACCGCTGGGTGAGCGTGAGCGGGGGCGACAACGGGCTTCCCATCTCCGAGCGGCCGGCCCTGGGGCCCATCGACCTCAGCGACAGCGCCGCCTACTACTACTTCGTGCTGGTCGTCTTCGTGATCTGCGCGCTCCTCCTCCGCGCCATCGTCAACTCGCCCTTCGGTCTCACCCTGCGCGGCATCAAGGACAACGAACCCCGCATGCGCACGCTCGGCTACCAGGTCGGATTGCACAAGTACCTGGCCTTCGTGATCTCCGCCTTCTTCGCCGGGGTGGCGGGCGTGCTCTTCGGCTTCTTCAACCTCTACATCAGCCCGACCGCGATCGACTTCGGCCACAACGGCACGGTGGTGTTGATGGCCGTGCTGGGGGGGCTGGGCACGCTCTGGGGGCCGTTGCTGGGCTCGCTGGTGATCGTCTTCCTGCAGCAGTACCTGAGCATCTACGTCCAGCGCTGGGTGACGGTCCAGGGCATCATCTTCGTGCTGGTGGTGCTCTTCGCCCCGGACGGGCTGTGGGGCCTCCTGAGCCGTCTGGGGCGGTGGTTGACGAGGCGCGCCGGCGCCGCGCCGGGCGTGGAGCCCCACCTCGCCGAGCGGTCGGTGGTGGGGAGCTACGAGGACGACCTGGCATGAACACCGTGAGGCGCCGAGGAGGAACGATGGTGAGGAAGCGTCGTGTGTGCGCCGGGCTGGTGGCCGCCGGCCTGCTCGCCCTGGCCGGCTGCGGCGGCGGGGCGGCCAAACCGACCGGTCCGATCAAGGTCGGCTTCATCCTGCCCCTGACCGGGGTCTTCGCCGCCAACGCCCAGGACGAGCGCGACGGCTGGAACCTGGCCCTCAAGGACGCCGGCGGCAGCGTCGCCGGCCGGAAGATCCAGACCATCTTCGTGGACGATGCATCCGATCCCAACCAGGGGCTGACCGACGCCCGCCAGCTGGTCCAGACCCAGAAGGTGGACGTCTTGATCGGTCCCATCGCGGCCAACGTCGGCCTGGCCATCCGAGGCTTCGTGGCCTCCAGCGGCATCCCCACGCTGTACCCGAGCGCCTGCTCGGTGGAGCTGGCCACCACCGAGAAGACCCCCAACCTGATCCTGACCGGCTGGACCTGCGACCAGCCCACGCTCAACTTCGGCAAGTACGTCTGCGACACCCTGGGCTACAAGCACCTGACCACGGTGGCCATGGACTACGCCTTCGGCTGGCAGGTGACCGGAGGCTTCGTCTCCTCCTACACCGGTGCCGGCTGCCGCATCGACAAGCAGATCTGGGCGCCCTTCAACGCCACCGACTACAGCCCCTACGTCTCCCAGATCCCGCAGGACACCCAGGCCGTCTTCGACCTGGCCGCCGGCTCGGCCGCGGTTCGCTTCACCCAGGCCTACCAGGCCTTCGGCCTGAAGGGGAAGATCCCCCTGGTCGGCGGGGGCACGCTGACCGACTACTCGGCCATGCGCTCGGAGTCCCCGGAGTCGGTGCTGGGGGCCGTCACCGTCCTGCAGTACGCCGACGGCCTGGACACGCCGGCCAACAAGGCTTTCGTCCAGGAGTACCACGGCGCCACCGGCAAGTACCCGTCCTACTACGCGGAGAGCGCCTACGCCACCGCCAAGCTGCTGATCGCCGCCTTGAAGAAGCTGAACGGCGACACCAGCGACCGCAAGGCGCTCGTGAACGCCTTCAAGACCACCCCCTTCGACGCGCCCCGGGGGCCGGTGAAGATCGATCCCGCCACCAACTCCCCGATCCAGAACATCTACATCCGCCGGGTGGAGATGGTGAACGGGGTCCTGCGCAACGTGGTCGTCGACACCATCAAGCAGAGCCCGCCCTGGGGCCCGCTGCCCCGGTCGCGCTGGGAGGTCCAGGCCGCCCACTACGGGAGGACAGGATGAGCGCGGTCGGGAACGGGACCGGGGCGCTGCGCCTGCTGGGCGTGAGCCGCCGCTTCGGCGGCATCACGGCGGTCTCGGATGTGAACCTGGAGGTGGCGGTCGGGGCCCGGCACGGCATCATCGGTCCCAACGGAGCCGGCAAGACCACGCTCTTCAACGTCATCAGCGGGGAGCTGAAGGCGACCCGGGGGCGCATCGAGCTGTTCGGCCGTGAGATCACGCGGCACTCGCCGCCGGCCCGGGTCCGGCTGG
>DASRBU010000192.1:0-5993 GCA_035653475.1 Candidatus Dormiibacterota bacterium
GGGGTCCGCCTCCCGGGCCAGGTGTCCCGCCTCGCCCAGGGGCTCGAGGCAGCCGTACAGCACCCGGGAGTGACCGAGGTCGTCCAGGCCCATGGCGGCAGCGGCGATGTCCGCCTCCAGGGAGGGCGCCCGGGTCGCCCACTCCGCGTAGCGGAGCCCGAGCAGCTGCTTGTTGTCGGCCAGGCTGAGGAGCAGGCCGCCCAGGCTCATTCCGTCTCCTCCCCCGGGGCCCAGAGCGTCACCATCGCCTCCCTGGGCACGATCGCCATCTCGATCCACCGCTCCTCGTCGTAGGTCGCCCGGGCGTAGGCCACGGCCAGGTCGTCGTCGGGCGCGACCACGCTCCCGACCAGCCGCAGGGGCTCGACCCGAGCCTTGCGCGCGAACACCTCGTACTCCCGGGCCCGTCCGTGGACCCGGTTGAAGCCCGGGCCGCTCACACCGCCAGGCCCCACATGCGCAGCGCCTCGCGGCCGGCCGGGGTCAGGCGGCCCGCCGTCCAGGGCGGGTCCCAGACCACGTTGACGGCCACCTCGTCCACGTCGGGCTCGTGCAGCAGGCGCTCGCGGACGTCCTCGACGATCAGGTCGGCGGCCGGACAGCCCATGGCGGTGAAGGTCAGGTCCACCTCCAGGCACCGGCCCCGTCGCCGGACGCCGTAGACCATGCCCAGGTCGACGATGCTGACCGGCATCTCCGGATCCTGGACCTCGCGCAGCGCCTCCAGGAACCGCGCCTCGGCGTCCATGCGCTCAGGCCCCGGCCACCGCGGGATGGGTCCGACGGAAGCGGTGGAACTCCTCCTGCAGGGACGCCACCATCTCGGCGTTGCGGGGACCGCGGGCCCGCCAGCGCCGGAGCACGTCGTCCCAGGAGCAGGGGTCCGAGAAGTCCCAGCGCTTGGCCTCGGGGTCGAAGGTGCAGGGGAAGGGATAGTCCAGCACCCAGGTCTCCGTCCCCTCGCGCTCCTCCCGGTGGGCCGGGACCCGAATCCCGATCTCCTCGCAGTAGGGCACGACCAGCGAGAGCCACCACTGCCGCAGCTGGTCGTTGGTCTTCCCCTTGAGCCGGTAGTCGAGCTGGGTGGAGTGGGTCTTGATGTGGTCGGGCAGCCCGAACCACTCGACCGTGAGCGGGAACATCCAGTCCACCGCGCGCTGCAGCTCCGCCCGCGTCTCCCCGCCCGCCTGGGCCATGCGCCGGGCCCAGGTGCGGCCGTTGCGGAGGTGGAAGTTCTCCTCCAGCATCACCTTGTTCAGCCCGCGCTTCCAGGGCCCGTAGGAGCACTGCTCGTGGATGTCGCCCAGCAGGCAGAAGCCGGCCTGGTCGTAGAAGAGGTTGGCGACGATCAGCTCGGTCCAGCTCTCCAGGGGGACGTCGAAGGCGTAGGGGTAGCGGAAGGAGCGCGGGTCACGGGAGAAGATCAGCCGCTCCTGGTCCTCGCCCAGCTCCTCCAGGAGGTGGTAGGCGATGTGGGCGTGGGCCAGCTCGTCCTGGATGATGGCGACGCCGGTCATGAAGGCGTTGATGCTGGGCGCGCGCCGGGTGGCCAGGTAGTAGGCGGGCGCGGAGATGAGCTCGGTGTCGCCCGAGACCAGGAGCGTGTGCTTCAGCTCCTGGAGGTACTCCGGCGTCATCTCCGAGGTGGACTCGATCGGCTCGCCCCGCTCCAGGAGCCGCTCGAAGGTCGGGTTGGCTGTGGCCATCACGCTACCCCTCCTGCGTTCTGTCATTAGTATCCACGATCGTATTGAAATCTGCAATAGATCGGTAGAAGCGCTCCGCCGGCGGCCGCAGCCGGTGGTTGTACTCCAGGAACGCAGCCCGGGCGGCGTGCCCGACCCAGGAGCGGGGGAGCAGGGCCTCGGGCAGGTCGGGGTCGCTGAACGGGAAGCGCCGGAACTCGTGGGTGAGCAGGAAGCGGCGGCGGAAGGCCTCGCGCTCGTCGAGGTCCCCGGCCCGCTCCAGGTCTCGTCGGACCCGCTGCAGGAAGTCGGTATAGCGGCGCTCCAGGTCGCTGAGGTCCCAGGCCCGGGCCACGATCTGGGCGGGGTCGGCGGGCCACTCCAGGGTCCCGTAGTGCATGGTGACCTCCCGCTCCACCCCGTAGCGGCGGATGAGGTCGCGGACCTCGTGGCGGAGGTCGTGCGGGGTGACGAAGAGCCCGTTGCCGAGCGACCCCAGGCCGAGGAAGCTGAGGCCCTGGCGCAGCCGGTCGCGCTGGCCGCGGCGCGGCTCGGGGAGCGAGTAAGAGACGAGCAGCCAGCGACCGTCCCAGGTGGGCTGCCGGCTCCCGTAGATCCGGTTGGTCCCCTCTTCGATCAGCTCCAGGCCCCGCCGGCTGAGGGCGTAGCGAGGCGGACCGCCGTTGCGGCGGGCGACCAGCCAGCCCTCCCGGGTCATGCGCGAGAGCGCCGAGCGGAGGGCGTTCCCGGAGACGCCGAGCTCTGCGGCCAGCCGCACCAGCGCGCCCACCCGGACGTCCTCCTGGCCCAAGGGTCGGACGTAGTCGCCGTAGAGGGTGAAGAGCAGGGAGCGGGGGTTGAGGGAGGCCGGGGCCATCAGCAGCAAATCTATCCGGCCACCGGCGGGCGCGCGGGCTGTCGTCCGGGGGCCGGGTGGCCCGTTGGTAGAATGCACCTGCTCGGGGCGGCTTCACCTCCCGAGGTGTGACCTGGTGGCTATAGCTCAGCCCGGTTAGAGCACCAGACTGTGGATCTGGGTGTCGAGGGTTCGAATCCCTCTAGCCACCCCACCGGCTCTCTGGCCTGCGGCCGGGTGGTGGGGGAACGTCGCCGCCAGCACTGCCATCCGTGCCTCGCCCGACCTGCGGCCCATCCGGGCCGACGAGGGGGCAGCGCCTCGTCCGCTCCTGGCGCCCCGTCATCGTCTGGGCCGGGGATGGGCCGAGCCACGGTTGGGCCGCGCTCGCCGACCGCTTCCCCTCAGCGCTGATCCAGGACCCGCCTGGCTTTGAACTCGGTCTTGGGCAGCGAGCCCGCCGGCACCACCTCGACCTCGGGGCGGAGGTCGAAGCGGGCCCGCATCTCCTCCGCGATCCGCCGGGCCACGAGCCCCTCGTCGGCCCCCGGCTCCCGCACCTCGACCTGGAGGCGCAGACGCTCGGCGCCCCGATCGGTGCGGTCGAGGACGATCAGGAACTCCTCGCCCACCTCCGGCATCCGCCGCAGCAGGTCCTCCACCGCGCTGGGGAAGAGGGTGACCCCGCGCACGTTGAGCATGTCGTCGGCCCGGCCGCTCAGGCCCGGGCAGTGGAGGTGCGTCCTCCCGCACGGGCAGGGCTCGGTGGAGAGGGTGGTGACGTCGCCGACCAGGAAGCGGATCTGGGGCGAGGCCTCGGAGCAGAGGTTGGTGATCACCACCAGGCCGGGGCTGCCCGGCGGCACCGGCTCGTGGGTCAGGGGATCGACCGTCTCCACCAGGTGGGTGTCCTCCATGAAGTGGAGGGTGCGGCCGCAGGTGTAGCCGCCGCAGGAGGGGGCCGCCTCGGTGCAGCCGTAGAACTGCTGGATCTCGACCTCGCCCCACAGCTCGCGGAGGCGGCCCTGGGTGGCCTCGGGGCAGGGTTCGCCCAGGCAGATCAGCATCCGCACCCCGCTCCGCCGGGGGTCGTGGCCCAGCTCCCGGAGCACCCCGGCCAGGAAGAGGGCGAAGGAGGGAGTGGCGGCCACCACCGTCGGCCGGTAGGTGGCGATGGCGAAGGCCCGGGCCCGGGAGTCCATGCCCCCGCTCGGGATCACCGGGACCTGGAGCCGATTGAGTGCGTAGAGCATCCCCCACATGGCGACGTGGGGCCCGTAGCCGAAGCAGAGGATGGCCCGGTCGCCCGGCCTCACCCCCATGGCCCAGAGCGCCCGGGCGTCGGTCCAGGTCCACAGCTCCCGGTCGAAGCTGGTGTAGCGGAAGGCGCGCGGCTGAGCGGTGGTGCCCGAGGTGGTGAACATCATCCAGCCGTGCCGGTTCCAGTGCTCGTCGTCCAGGGCCGTGTACTCGCCGAAGGGGGGCTTCGCGGCCACGTCCAGGCTCATCTCCTCTTTGGTGGTCAGCGGTAGCCGGGGGAGGTCGTCGAGCGAGCGGATGTCGGAGGGGGCGATCCCGGCCGCGTCCAGCTTGCGCCGATAGAAGGGGGAGTGCTCGTACAGGTAGTGAACCGCCAGCCGCAGCTTCTCCTCCTGCACCTCCCGGAGCCGCTCGCGGGGCATCCGGTCGTACTCCGGGCACCAGAACCGGTCGTCGGCGGGCGCCTCGCGATGGCAGACGTGCGAGGCGACCAGCGAGAGCCATGCCTGCCTGAGGTCAGCGCTCATCCCTCCAGCTCCCTCCTCACCATCTCGGCGCCGGCGGCCAGTGCCCGGAGCTTCGCCACCGCAAGCCAGCGGGGCGTCTCCCACAGCCCGCAGTCGGGCACCGCCCAGACCCGCTCCGCCGGCACGTCGCGGAGCACCCGACGCAGGCGGTCGGCCACCTCCTCCGGCCGCTCCCGATGGTAGCTCTTGACGTCGACCACCCCGGCCCCCAGGTCCTGGGGAAGGTCGGCGCGCGCGAACTCGTCCACCTCCGCCATCTCGCGGTTGGCAAACTCCAGGAAGAGCACGTCCGCCCGGGCCTGGTGGAGGCCGGGGAGGAGCTGCCGGTAGCTGCGGGGCGAGTGCGGCCGGCCGCGCAGGTTGCCGAAGCAGAGGTGGAGGGCGATCCGTGCCTCCACCCCTTCCACCGTCCGGTTGAACAGCTCCACGAAGCGCGATGGGGAGGCCCAGTAGGTGGCGTGGGAGGATTCGTCCACCTGGACGAAGCCGCAGCCGGCGTCCACCAGCCGCCGCAGCTCCGCGTTGACGATCTCGGCCAGGCCCCAGAGCAACTCCTCCCGGTCCCGGTAGCCCCCGACCAGGCGCATGGGCTGGCTGAGGGTGAGCGGCCCCGGGCAGGCCACCTTCACCGGCCGCCGACTGCGGCCCGAGGCGAACTCGAACTCGGCCACGGTGCCCAGGCCCTCGGGGGCGCTCAACCGGTCCTCGACCTCGTAGATCGGGGTCGAGTCGTAGAGGTGGGGGCCCAGGCGACGCCGGGCCGGCAGGGTGCGAAGGCCGTGGAGCCGCCCGTAGAAGGAGAGGATGAAGTCGTGGCGCCGGACCTCGCCGTCGCTGACCACGGTCAGGCCGGAGCGCTCCTGGTCCAGGATGGCCAGCTGGGATGCGTCCTCGACCACCTCCCGGAGATCGGTCTCGCCCAGGTCGCCCCGGCCGATCCGCTCCAGGGCGATGAGGTAGATGGCGGGGAGGGCGTGGCTGCCGATGGGGGCGGTCGGCAGCAGGCCCAGCTCCGGGCAACGCCTGGTCACGATCGGCCCCGGCCCGTCCGGCGCCCCCTCCCCGGTCCCGGGGCTCCCCGGCTCAGAAGTGGAGGGGCCGGCCGCACCTCAGGCTCTCCCGGGCGTAGAGGTACATCCCCGCCGACCAGGCCTGCAGCTCACGTCCCATCGGCCGGCCGGTCTCGCCGTGGAGCCATTCGTTGAACTCCCACTCCCGGGTCTTGCCCAGACGATTGGCCTCGGCCAGCCGCGTCAGCTCGCGCTCCGCCGCCTCGAGCCGGCCCAGCTTGACCAGGGCGGCCACGTAGAAGCCGCCGATGAACGGCCAGATGCCGCCGTTGTGGTAGTGGTTGGGCAGGTTGAGGTTGCGGTTGAGATAGTAGTCACGCCAGTCCCGATCGCCGGGCAGGATCACCGGGTAGAGGGCCTTGGCGGGGTAGGGGGTGTGCACGCCGACCTCGTCGATGTAGTCGAGGATCAGCTCGCTCTGCCGGCGGTCGGCGATGTCGAACAGGACGGCCAACAGGTTCCCCAGGGTGTCGAACCAGTGGCCGATGGTCCGGAAGCCGATGTAGGGCAGGAAGTAGGGCCGCTCGCGGACCAGCGAGTGTCGGTAGCCGGCCAGGATGTCGTACTCCTCGTTGAGGAAGTCGGTCTTCTGCAG
>DASRBU010000193.1:0-8718 GCA_035653475.1 Candidatus Dormiibacterota bacterium
CCGACCCGGGTCGTGCCCCGCCTCGAGGTGCTCCCGGACGAGCTGAGCCGGTCCCGACTGCCTCCGCCCGGACCCGGGTTGCGTGCGGTGGTCGGGCTCGGTGGCGACGGGGTCGTGCCGATCGAGGTCGACCTCGCCGACGGGCACCTGCTGGTCTGCGGGCCGCGTGGTTCGGGACGGACCACGGCGCTGGGGACCATCGCCCTGTCCTTGACCAGGACGGCCGAGCCACCGGCGCTGGCCCTGCTGGCCCCTGGCCGCCGGTCGGAGCTGGCCTCGCTCCTGGAGTGGAGGTGGAGCGCGCTCGGGGTCGACGAGTGCGCGCAGCTCGTGGACGAGCTGGGACGGACCGCCCGGGCAGGCCTGGAGGAGGACACGGTGCTGGTGGTGGACGACGGTGAGTCCCTGGCCGAGGGCGCGATCGACGGTGAGCTGCGACGGCTGGCGAGGCTGGGCAGGGAGATCCCGCTACGCATGGTGGCGGCGGTGGAGACGCGCTCCCTGCGCCGGTACAGCGAGTGGCTGAGCGAGCTGCGCGACGATCGGCACGCCCTGCTGCTCAACCCCGATCCCACCTGTGACGGCGAGCTCTTCGGGGCCGGTCTGCTCCCCCGTCCCCTGCGGCCGTGGCCGGCTGGGCGCGGCTTCCTGCTCCGGGCTGGCCACCCGGTGCCGGTGCAGGTGGCCCGATGACGACCGGGTGGTCGGCGGCGGCCCGGGTCGAGCACGGCACCGGCGGCGGGGCCGTCCGCCTCGGGAGGCAACTCTCGGTGGGGCGAGACCGGATCGCCGGGGATTGGCGGCGACGCGAAACCGGCGCGCCACCGCCTCACGGGAAGGTCGCGATGGTCCTGGGCGACGGGCCGCGTGCCGGCTGCGGTCGGGGGCGGCGATGGGGAGGGCTGCAACCGTGAGTGCCTGCCGTCCGGTTCGCGTCCTCCCTGGGGACGCGCGTCGGGACCGGGCGGCCGCCATGCGTGGGTTCCTCGTCGGTCCGGCGCGGGCGCGCCCCGGGGCGGTTGCCGTGCGGCTGGGGACGAGGTCGGTGATCGTGGCGGTCTTCGTCCCCGCCGACGGCCTGGGGCAGGCCGCGCACGCGATCGCTGCTGGAGGGGCCGACTCGTGCCCGGCGGCGGGTGGCACGCCTCCGGGCGCCCCGACGAGGGCGGTCGGTGTGGGGGTGCGCCGGGCGCGCCGTGCGCCGTCGTCGGCGGCTCCAGCCGGACGTCGAGGCCGAGGAGGCGCGATACCACCTCCTCCGGTCGCTTGGTCCGGCGACCGCAGCCGATGGATGATGGGCTGCATGAGGCGGCCTGGCGAATCGAGGACCCATCCCGTTCCCTTCGGGCACGCCCCGGGGCCGCGGCCCGGGCGCCGGCCGGCGGACGCTCGCCCGGCGAGCCCACCGGGGACCCCGGGCGCGGATGGTGGCCGGGCCACGGTCCCGAACCCGCTCCGGGCGGCGACGGGATGAGGGGCGGGCAGGCGCGCGAACGGCCGCGGACGTTCTCCGGCCCGGGCACGGCCTCGGACGTGGCCCCGGGCGCGGTATCGACCGGCCGCGCCTCCGCCGGGGTCCGGCCGGGCACGGATCGATCGGGGTGGGGACCAAGCCCGGTGGGGGCGCGACCCGGTGGGCGGGTGGGATGGTCGTAGGAGGGTCCAGATGACGGTGACGGTGTGCGACGTCGGCCCGCGCGACGGGCTCCAGAACGAGGCGGTCACGCTCCCGCCGGCGGTGCGGGCGGAGCTCTGTGACCGGCTCTTCGCCGCGGGACTGCCGGTGGTGGAGGCGGTCAGCTTCGTCCATCCCCGCCTGGTCCCGCAGATGGCCGGCGCCGAGGAGGTGGTGGCGGCGGTGCGCCGGCGGCAGGGGGTGGTCCTGGCGGGCCTGGTGCTGAACGAGCGGGGGTTCGAGCGGGCGCTGGCGGCCGGCGTGGACGAGATCCACTACGCCTTCCCGGTCACCGACGCCTTCGCCCGGCGCAACCAGAACACCACCGTGGAGGACGCCATCGCCACCGGGCATCGTCTGGTGAGCAGGGCTCGCGACGCCTCCCTACCGGTCACGGTGACGCTGAGCGTGGCCTTCGGCTGCCCCTTCGAGGGTGGGGTCACGTCCGCCCGCGTGCTGCGGGTGGTGGAGGAGGTGCTTCGGGTTCCGCCGGACGCGGTCGTGGTGGCCGACACCATCGGCGTCGGCGTTCCCGCCCAGGCGCGCGAGCTGGTCCGGGGCCTGCTCGAGCTGGGGGTCCGGGCTGGCTGCCACTTCCACAACACCAGGAACACCGGCCTCGCCAACGCGCTGGCCGCCCTGGAGGCGGGGGCGACGCTCTTCGACGCCTCGGTGGGGGGGACGGGCGGCTGTCCCTTCGCCCCGAAGGCGACCGGCAACGTGCCCACCGAGGACCTGGTCTACCTCTTCCACGGCCAGGGTGTGCCCACCGGCATCGACCTGGAGGCCCTGACCGAGGTCTCGCGGTGGCTCGGGTCGCTGCTGGGCCGCGAGCTGCCGGCCATGGTCAGCCGCGCCGGGGACTTCCCGGCCGTGTCCGGGCGAGCGCGGGCCGTCTCCTGAACGAGCCCCCGGGGCGTGGTCCGGCGGTGCGAGGCCCCGCCGGCGTGCCGCATCCCGGCCACGACAGCGTCGGCGGTCGGGCCCCGCTCCGGCGGCAGGTGCGCTCCGCCGCGCCGGGCCGCGGCCGGGGAGGGTCGAGGAGAGGAGGTGCCGGCGGCTCCGATCCGAGGAGCCCCGACGGCGCGGCGCGGGGGCCGGCCGGGCACCAGGCCGCCGCCCGATGCTCGGGATGGCGGGGAGGAGCCCTCGGGGGAGCCCGGGCGGGGTCGCCGTCGGCCCGGCCTTGGGGCGTCGGGCTGCTCCCGGGAGGTGCGGAGGTACCGGGGAGGCCGGGAGGTGCGGGAGGAGGCGGTGTCCAGGGCCGGCCACCGGGGCGGGAGGTGGAGCCCGGACGGGAGGGGGCCCGCCGGCACCGGTCGGTGCGGCGCCAGGTGGGGCCGGAGGAAGGGTGCCCCGCCGGCCGCCCCCGAGCCCCGTCCGGGCGACCTGGGACGGGAAGGATGGGGGCGGAGGTCGGGCCGACCGACGGCACCGGGGCTGGGGCCGGGCTGGAGCTGGGGGCTGCGGCGGGCCCCGGGCCGGCGACGGGTTCGGTGGGACGCCGGGACCGTGGGGGTCGAACCGGATCGCCGCCGCCCTCCCCGACGCCCCGGCCGCGGCGACCACCGCCGCCTCCCCCTCGCCGCCCTCCCGGGCGCCCGTCCGGCCTTCGTCGCCGGACACCGCGGAGGCGAGCGTGTATGGTTCCTCCCGGCCGTTCGCGATCCACCGACCGGCCGCACCGGAGCACGGCTCGCGACCCGCGTCCCGACCTCGGGCGTTGAAGGGTCGGATGGGTCGCGAAGCGCGGCGCTCGCTCGTGGGACCCGGGAGGTTGAGTGAGTGGACGTAGGAACCCGGATCGAATGCCAGTGGTGCAAGAGCCAGAACCCGCCCGGCGCCAGCACCTGCGCCACCTGTGGCGCGCCGCTGAACGTCCGCAACCTGGTCAGCGACTCGGGCTGGCGTGAGGCGCCCCGCCTCCGCGATATGACCGAGTTCCGGTTCGGTCAGAGCACCTGTCAGGTCGAGGGCGAGATCGTGCCGGTGGCCGAGATCACGCTCGCTCCGGGGGACTGGGTCTACTTCGAGCACCACGTCATGCTCTGGAAGGACGACTCGGTCCCCATGTCGGTGATGCCGTTGCCCGGCGGCGTGAAGCGTGCGCTCGCGGGCATGCCCTTCGTCATCTCCGTGGCCCAGGGCCCGGGCCGGATCGCGTTCTCGCGCGACGCCAGCGGGGAGCTGGTGGTGCTGCCGCTCCTGCCCGGGCAGGAGATCGACGTGAGGGAGCACGCCTTCCTCGTGGCCTCGCACAGCGTCGGCTACTCCTACGTGCGGATCAAGGGGCTGAAGAACATCCTCTTCGGCGGACAGGGGATGTTCATGGACCGGTTCGTCGCCGGCGGCCAGCAGGGTCTCCTCATCCTGCACGGCTACGGCAACGTCTTCGAGCGCACCCTCGGCCCGGGGGAGAGCATCCTGCTGGAGCCGGGCTCTTTCCTCTACAAGGACGCCAGCGTGACCATGCAGGTGGAGACGCAGCGGCTCAGCACCGGTCTCTTCGGCGGCACCGGCATGAACCTCGCCCGCATGATCGGGCCGGGCCGGGTCGGGATCCAGTCCATGTACGTGCACCACCACACCGAGGGCTAGGGCGTCGAGATGGCCAACTACACCTGCCGCTGGTGCCGATCGCAGCTGGACCTCGGGGACCAGGTCACCTGCCCGATGTGCGGCGCCCCGGTCGACGTGCGGGCGGAGGTGACCCGCTCCGGCTGGTGCGAGCTGCCCCCCATCCCCGACCTGGCCCGCCTCCAGTGCGGCCGGTCGGTGTGCCAGATCGAGGGCACCTTCGTGCCCGTGGCCGACTTCAACCTGGCCCCGGGGGACGGCGTCTACTTCGCCCACCACGTCTTGCTCTGGCGGGAGGACTCGGTCTCGCTGAGCCCCCTGCCCCTGCGCGGGGCGCTGAAGCGCGTCTTCGCCGGCATGCCGGTGGTCATGACCCAGGCGCACGGGCCGGGCCACGTCGCCTTCTCGCACGACTCGCCGGGTGAGGTGGTGGCGCTGCCGCTGCAGCCGGGCATGGCGGTGGACGTGCGCGAGCACCTGTTCCTGGTGGCCACCCTTGGGGTCGCGTACGACTGGTTCCAGACCGGGCTGTGGTTCCAGACGGCGGACGGGGACGAGCAGGAGACGCACTATCCGCTGGGCGTGTACATGGACCGCTTCTCCGCCCCCCGCGAGCCCGGGCTGCTGCTCCTCTACGCCGCCGGCAACGCCTTCGTGCGCGATCTCGGGCCGGGCGAGACCCTGCTGATCAAGCCCACGGCGCTGCTCTACAAGGATGCCGGGGTCCGGATGCAACTGCACTTCGAGCGTCCGGCCGGCACCTGGCGGACGTGGCGCACCTGGGGCGAGCGCTACGTCTGGCTGCGCCTGCACGGGCCGGGGAGGGTCGCTGTCCATTCCGCCTACGGGCGCTTCGAGGACCCCGGCTCCAACCTGGTGGGCAGCTCACCGGCCACCAGCTGGTCCTGGTAGGCCCGGCGGTCCCCGCTCCCGGGCCCATCCCCAGCGGATGAGGGTCGACCCCGGCGCCGCCCCGTGGCAGGGGACGGCCCGTGGCCGGGACGTCGGCGTCCAGCGGGCGGGGCCGAGACCCGGCCCAGCCGCCCCTCGCGTCGGCCACCGTCGCGGCCTCGCCCTCCGGCCCGTCACGGTCGAGGCGGGGAGCCCTGGTCCGGGGCTGGCTCAGCCGGCGCGCTGGAGCCCTCGGCCTCGGAAGGTCATGCGGTAGGCGCTGGGCGAGGTGCCGGTCTGGCGCCCGAAATGGACCCGGAAAGCGGCCGGCGACCCGAAGCCGCAGCGGGCCGCGATCTCCTCGACGGAGACGTCCGTGGTCTCCAGGAGGCGCTCGGCGGCGAGCACCCGCTGGTGCAGCAGCCAGCGCAGGGGGGTGGTGCCCACCGTCGCCTGGAAGCGGCGGGCGAAGGTGCGGGATGACATCCGGGCGTGCTCCGCGAGCCGCTCCACGGTGAGGGGGCGGTCGAGGTGGGCGAGGGCCCACTCCATCGTCGCCGCCAGGCGACCGTCCCCGACCACCGTCACCGGCTCCTTGACGTACTGGGCCTGGCCGCCGGTCCGGTGCGGGGAGACCACCATGCGGCGGGCGAACAGGTTCGCCACCTCGGCGCCGTGGTCGAGCCGGACCAGGTGCAGGCAGAGGTCGACGCCGGCCGCGGTGCCGGCGGAGGTGAAGATGCCGTCGCCGCCGTCGACGTAGAGGACGTCGGGGTGGACGTCGACCGCGGGGTGGCGTCGGGCCAGTTCCTCGGCGTACATCCAGTGCGTCGTTGCCTTGCGACCGTCGAGCAGCCCGGCGGCCGCGAGCACGAACGCCCCGCTGCAGAGCGACGCCACCCGGGCGCCCCGGGCGTGGGCGGCGCGCAGGGCCTCGAGCAGCGGGTCGGGCGGGGTCCGGTTCCGATCCCACGCCGGCACGATCACCGTGTCCGCCCGCACCAGGTCCGCCATCCCGCCGGCCGTCTCCACGGCGACGCCGTTCCCCAGCCGGACCGGTGGCGGCTCGGCGGCGCAGATCCGCAGCCGGTAGTTGGGTAGGCCCATGTCGGAGCGGTCGACGCCGAAGACCTCGGCCCCGATCGCGAACTCGAACAGCGAGGTGCCCTCGGCCACGGCGATGGCCACGGTATGCATTGGCAGGATCGTAGTGCAAATTGTCGTTTCTGCCACTCGAAATCCGGCCGCCGGCCTCGCAGCATGGAACCCGTGGATGGAGCGGATGGAGGCCCCGGCCGTGGCTCTCGAAGCGCTCGCGGCGTGAGCGCCGGAGCGCGGCCGGTCCAGGGGCTCGACGTGGTGGAGGCATGCGACGAGTGGAACCGGTGATCGGATGGCGGCTGTGGTGGGCACGAGGCGGGGTCCTCCGCTCCTGGGTGGCGGACGCGGCGTGGCAACCGGGCACCAACGTCGCCTGCTGCCTGATCCAGGGCCGGGTGCGGCTCCATCAGGCCCCCGGGCGGGGTTGCCACTGCGGGTTCTGGGCCACCCGCCGCCCCAGCACCTGCCTGCGCCTGGCGGACGAGACCTGGGACGGCCATCCGCCGCTCTCCCGGGGCCGGGGCGTGCTGGGGCTGGTCGCTGCCTGGGGCACGCTCGCGGTCCACGGCAGCGAGGGCTTCCGGGCCGCGCGGGCACGCCCCCTCCTCCTCTTCGACGACGTCGTCGGCCTGGGCACGCTCCGGCCGATGCGCCGCCTCTACCGAGGCCGGGCGGCCACGCTACGCCGGGTCCGCGAGCGCTCCGGCGTGCCGGTGGTGAGCCTGGCGGCGGCCGTCCGACACGGCGTCCTGGCCGAGCTGGGGGTGGACGGCGACGCGATCGAGGAGGCCTGGCTCCTCACCCGTCGAGAGGGGCCGCGCTACCCGGCGGGGCTCCAGGGCGGCGAGCCGGCGCGGCGCTGAGGGGGACGCGGCCCGGCCTCCCCGGGCGGGCCGGACGCCTCCGCCGAGGAGGGAGGCGCGCCATCGAGGTCCGATCGCGGCGCTGGGACGGCCGGCACCGGGGCCGCCCCGGCCGTCCGACCCTGGCCGGATGGCTGCGTCCTCCGGCGCCCCCGCTCCCGGCGCCGCCCTCCGATGGCCGACCCGCGGCAGCTCCGGCCCGGTGGGGGCTCTCCGGCCGCGAGCGGACCCGGCGGTCGGGGGCGCCGGCCGTGAGGGGCGGCCGGGGCGCGTAACCCCGACCGGTACCTCGGACCGAGATGGAGTGGGCGTGGCGCACGCGGCGGTCGCGACCGCAGAATGCGAGGCATGGCGCCGGGGGCCGGCCGGGGGGCCGCACGCGGGGCTAGGACGGGATGACCGGGAGGCTCGGGCCTCAGCGGGAGCCCTCGCCGCCGGAGGGGGAGATCGTCCGTCTCCCCGAGCCGGTGGACGGGTTGGACCTGGTGCTCGAGGACCTGGAGCTGGTCTACGCCTACGTCTTCGCCCGGGTGGGCAACCGGGCCGACGCCGAGGACCTGACCCAGCAGGTCGCCATCCGGGCCATCCCGCGGCTGCGCGCCGGGGCGAGCCCGAACGCGATCCGGGCCTACCTCTTCGCGACCGCGCGCTCGGTGCTGGCCTCCTTCTGGTCGGCGCGCTTCGGGCTCCCCCAGGAGGAGCTGCGCGAGGACCTCTGGGTGGAGCCGCACGAGCCCGATGCGAGCGCCGAGCCCGTGGAGCGGGTGGAGCGCATCCTGAGCCGGCTGCCGGCGAACTACCGCAAGCTGCTCGAGCTGCGCTTCCTGCGCGGGTACTCCCTGAAGGAGGTGGCACGAGAGCTGGGCACGACCCTGGGTGGGGTCAAGGTCATGCAGCTGCGAGCGCTCCGGGCCGCGGCCAGGGTGGCGAGGGATGAGGAGCCGTAGGCAGGACGAAGAGCGGGCTGCCGATCGCGTGGAGCGGCTGGTGGCCAGGGTGCTGGCCGGTCGCTCCCTCAGGGCTTCGCCCTCGGATGCGGCCGAGCGCGACGCGATCGCGATGGGGGCGCGCCTGGCCGGGTCCAGGGAGAGCTATCCTCGCATGTCCCCGTCCTTCCGGCGCCGCCTGGCCCGGCTCCTGGCCTCGGGCGCCCCGCCGGCCCGGGTGATCCCACGGCGGGTGGCGCTGGTCGCGGCGCTGAGCGTCGCCACCGGCGCCGTCGGTGGCGCCTTCCTGGACCGCCTGCTCGGCCCCGGGCGGCCGGGCGAGCCGGCCACGGAGCGGAGGGCGTCACGGCCGACGCGGGAGGTGCTGGAGCCCAGGGCGGCGCTGGGCCGCTGGGCGGACACCGGCATCCACGTGAGCGAGCTGGTCGAGGACGTCCCCCGACGGGTGGCGGCGGGGGCGATCGGGGCCTTCGTGGTGCGTCGGGGCCGACAGGTGATCGGGATGTCGGCGATGTGCACCCACCTGCCCTGCGAGCTGGTCTGGCGGACCGAGGACCGGGTCTTCCTCTGCCCCTGTCACGGCCAGACCTTCGACGTGCAGGGACGGTCGCTCGACCTGCACTACCCCCTGCCGGCGCTGCCCCTGGTCAGGGTGCGCGTTCGC